>QKGK01000548.1 GCA_003250455.1 Chloroflexota bacterium
CAAAGAGCAATTCCCAACCTTTGGATGGGGTAAAGGATAATACTGGTAGAGGAACCTCAGCAACCAAAGAAATTTCTATGGAAGAACATCCAACTGACACGCATGCGATTGCTCGTTTAAAACATGGCGACCTTTCCGGCCTGGATGCGCTGATGGCGCATTACCAGCTCCGGGCGGTGCGGGCGGCGTACCTGATCGTGCGGGACCGGGCGACGGCGGAGGAGATTGTGCAGGAGGCGTTTGTCGCCTTACCGCGCAAGATCCACCGCTTTGATGGTGGACGGCCTTTCCAACCCTGGTTTATGCGCTGGGTGATCAATGACGCCATCAAGGCGTCTCAGCGGAACCAGCGTCTGGTCTCGCTGAACGGGGATGCCGCCGAGGAAGAAAACAACCTGCTGGCAGCGCTGATGGACCCCAACCCGGGGCCGGAAGCGCAGGTAGTACAGGGCGAAGCCGACCAGATGGTCTGGGGCGCGCTGGAAGCACTGCCGCCGCAGGAGCGCGCCGCCGTGGTGATGCGCTATTACCTGGGCTATTCCGAGGCTGAAATGAGCGCCGAATTGGGCCGCCCTGCCGGGACGGTCAAGTGGCTGCTGCACATGGCCCGCCGCAGACTGCGGGTGCTGCTGGCCGCTTTTGCACCATCTCCCCGGCAGGGAAAGGAAGATGAAGGATGAAGAAACACCCACTCAACGACATTTTGGACAGGCTGGCCGAGGAGGGCGTGCCGGAAGATGTTGATCTGCGTACCGCCGTCCACAGCCGCCTGGATACATCGGTGGAACACCCACCGAAAGGACGTTTTGTCATGAAACCGCGTATGATTGTGATTGCCGCGCTTGCGCTGCTGGGCGTGTTTTTGCTCACCCCACAAGGCGGTGCGCTGGCGCAATCTCTTTTCCAGTTCTTTACGATTGCCGAGAGCGATGTGATCGTACTGCCCACAGCTACCCCAACCACATCCGTATCTGAAACTAAGGAAAGTCTCTCTCCAACAGAGACGCCTGCCGCTCAGGAGGTATTTTGGGATATCTCTGAATCGGAAGCGGAATCCCTGGCCGGGTTTAAACTGCGCGAGCCCGCCAGTTTGCCCGCGGGTTACAGCCGGGATGTGATCGTTTACGGCAGTGAAACCGGTTCGGTGACCCAGATCTACAAGTTCTATCCTTACCAATCTGGTGAACTTTTTACCCTGACTCAGTCGCCGGCCCTGAAAGTGGACGTGGTTGGCAGCAGCGCCTCTGTGGATGTGCTGCAGGTGGGCGGACGCAGTGTGGAAGTGATTTCCGGGATCTGGTGGGAGGGTGCGCCCGGTTCTGGTGTAGAAGAATGGGTGGATGATTCGCCTGTGCACACCTTCCGCTGGGAAGAGGACGGTGTCTACATCACGGTGCAGTTCTGGATCCAAGATGCATTCAGCCCGGCTTATCTGACCGAGGAAGATATGCTCACCATGATCGAGGTGGTCATGGGCGCGCGGGAGACGTTCCCGGTGGGCACCAACCTGAATAACTTGCGCAGCATTGCCGAGGCGGAGGAGGTGGCCGGGTATGCAATTTTGGAGCCGACCGTCTTGCCGGAGGGGTTCACCTTCCAGTATGCCAGCTACGAGCCCGAATTGTCTCGGGTGATCCTGTTTTACTATTATGGGGAGGTCACTCGCAACTACAGCAACAGACTGCTGATCTTTGAAACACCACTTGAGGAATATACCCAGGGCGTTTGGGATGGTTACCCACCGGAAGCGATCGAAGAAGTTTCCTTCGGCGGGCAGACCGGCACCTATGTCCGCGGGTTGATTATCAGTGGTGCTTATGACCCCAATGAATGGCAGCGGCTGGAATGGGATAGCGCCAGTTTGCACATCAATATGCGTTTCGACGGAGAGCAGACGCTGATGGATCAGGCGCAGATGGTGCAAGTGGCCGAGAGCATGGAGTAGGTTTGTCAGGGGATAAAAAGAATACAATAAAATAATTTGAAATGTAGGGGCAGGTGAAAACCTAACGGTTTTCTAAACCTGCCCCTACGCGTTTTTACATGATTCGTTTTTTACAGTTTATCCCACCCCCGGCAGCCAGACGGTGAAGGTGGCCCCTTCTCCGGGCTGGCTGTGGACTTCCACGCGGCCGCCCTGTGCTTCGACGATCGACTGCACGATGGCAAGACCGAGGCCGCTGCCGGATGCCCCTTCGGAGGCATTTTCGCTTTCGTCGTCGTGGCTGCGGGCTTCGTCCACACGGTAGAAGCGGTCGAACAGGTGGGGGAGGTGTTCCTCTGAGATGCCCGGCCCGTTGTCGCTGACCCTGACCCACGCCCAGGGTTGACCTGCCTGCACTTCCTGCCCGGTGGAAAGTGTGACCTCCCCCCCGGCGTAGTTGATCCCGTTTTCGATCAAATTGACCAGTACATGCGTCAGGTAGGCCCGGTCGGCCTGGACGACGCTTTGCGCCAGCGTTCCGGTCTGCAGCTTGACGCGCTGTTCCTCGGCCAGTGGTTTGAGGCGTTCGACGACTTCCACCGCCAGCTCATTGAGGGCAACCGGCTCCAGGTGCATGTTGGTGCGCCCGGCATCCAGGCGGGCGAGGGTGAGCAGCTCATTGACCAGCTGGCTCATCCATTCGTTCTCGCTCTGGATGGTGGCGAGGGCCTCACGGTATTCGGCGCTGCTGCGGGGACGTTCCAGCGCCCGGTTGGCCTCCAGCTCGATGATCGTCAGCGGGGTGCGCAGCTCGTGGCTGGCATCCGAAGTGAACTGGCGCTGGCGTTCAAAGGCGGCCTGCAGGCGGTCGAGCATCTGGTCGAAGGTGGAGGCCAGCTCGCCCAGCTCGTCCTTGCGCTCCAGGTTGAGGCGCTGGTCCAGGCTGCGCTCGCTGAGGGCTTGGGCGGTGCGGGTAATGGCCTGGACGGGGGACATGGCCTGGTTGGCGAGGAAAAAGCCGCCGCCAAAAGCAATCAGGAGGATGAGGATATACACCAGGGAGAGCATCACCGCCAGACGAGTGAGCTGGTTGTTGGGGTCTACCGGGGTGCCGAGGATCAGCGCCCCGTAGTTTTTGGGGCTGGTCTCAAAGACAGTGCCGACGAAATAATAATAGGCCCTGGTAGTCTGATTTTCCCCCGCATCATCATTTTCTTCGGAGGAGGCCTGGTAGGCGATCGGGTCCGAGGATTTCCCCCCAGCTTCCCAGATCTGGTAGATGGCTTTCATGTCGCTGTCGGAAAAGTGCTCGGATTTCTGGAGGACGTTCCCATCGGCATCGATCAGGGCAAATTCCTCGCGTTCCCCAACCAGGGGGAGTTCGCTGGAAAAGTTGGGCATGTGCTCAAATTCGTCGGGCAGATGGGCGTAATCGGATCTGAGGAAGGCGCTCAATTGGCTGACCTGGGCGGTCAGCCGGATGGTGACTTCGGAGCGCAGCTCCTGCTCCTGGCGGAAATAGACAAAAATGCTGAACGCGCCCAGGATCAATGCCAGGATGAGCACGAACCAAAGGGTCAGGCGGAAGCGGAAGCTGTTGAACAGGTTTTTCATTATTTGTCCGCTCCGGGCTGCGCCAGGCGGTAGCCGACCCCGCGCACGGTTTCGATCAGGGGGGAATCGAAGGGATCATCCACTTTGCGGCGCAGCCGCCGGATGTTGACATCGATCACGTTGGAGCCGGAAATAAAGTCGAAGTTCCAGATGTGGGCTTCGATCATCTCGCGGGTGACGATGCGGTTGGCGTTGTGCATCAGGTATTCCAGCAGGGAAAACTCGCGGGCAGTAAGATCCAACTCGACACCGCTGCGGCTGACCACGTGTGTGGCCGGGTCCAGCAGCAGGTCGCCGACCTGTAAAAAACCGGATTTGTCGGGCAGCTCCCGCCGCAGGAGGGCGCGCAGCCGGGCTTGCAGTTCCTTGTAGGCGAAGGGTTTGACCAGGTAGTCGTCTGCGCCGCTGTCCAGGCCTTCCACCCGGTCATCCACGGCATCGCGGGCGGTGAGCATCAGGATGGGGAATTGGATCCCCTGGCTGCGCAGATCCCGGCAGACCTGGTAGCCGTTCTTTTTGGGCAGCATGATATCCAGGATGACCAGGTCGTAAGGGGCGGCGGTGGCGTAGTCCTCGGCTTCTTCGCCGTCATAAGCTGAATCTACGGCATAGCCGTCTTCTTCCAGGCTTTTCCGCAGGGTGGTGTGCAAGCGGCGGTTGTCTTCTACTAATAATATACGCACGGGTATTCTCCATCACACAGGATTAATCCATATGGTGATTGTACACGAATAAGATGAAAGGAAGATGACAAACAGAACCAAATTTTGCCTTGAAATCAATTTTGCTGCTGTCATCTTGCTGTAATTTTAGTTTGTTAAAGTTGGAACAATATTACTCATAAACTGTATCCGGAAGTTTTTGATGGGCAGTCATTGCAAGTTTCAACCATCAGAGTGGGATGCAGCACAATACAGATAAAGGATAACAAATGACAACTACA
>QKGK01000414.1 GCA_003250455.1 Chloroflexota bacterium
ATGTGCGCTAATAGCATTTGGGTATTTCTTACTCGATTATTTTAGAATCTAAAACAATTTTATATTAGACTCACCCCAACAATTTCCCCCTATCACATAAAACTTTTCCGGACTAATAATCGCTTTCCGGTTCCCATTCCTCGATCAGAACTTCGATGCGGTCCAGGAAGGCGTCCAGGCTGTCCAGCCGCTTTTCGAAGTCCGGGCCGGTGAGTCCCAACTGCTCGCAGACCTGCTGCCAGGCAGCTGACTGCGAGGGCATGGTAGCGGCCATCAGCGTCCAGGTCTTCAGCAGCGGCCAGAGGATCGCCTCCGGCTGGTCGCTTCCCAGCATCTCTTCATACGCCCGCATAAAATAAGCCAACCGGTGGGTGTGCAGTTCTGCCGGGACATCATAGTTCAGGTTGAGGCGTTTGAAATCCTCCTCCCACTGGAGCATCCAGGTTTTCAGCGTTTCCACGTTCTGCCGCCCCACCTGGATAACATCCCCGGCCAGCAAATGGATCAGGTCGTCATACAATCCTGGCTGCCCAATCTCCTGCGTGATCGTCTGGAACTGGTTCAGGTAGCGGCGTCCCACCAGGGGAGTGGCGACCAGGCAGGCAACCGCGTTGGTGCTGTCGTCCAGGGCGTGCATATAGGCCTGTACTTGTTCGGGGCCGAAGACGGTCTCGCGGTTATGGAAATGCAGCCAGGTGGCCCGCGCCCGGTTGTACAACATCTCGACACGCGCAAGCACATTGTCGTAATGGAAAAACTGGCTGCGCACCCCGGCCTGGGTAAAGTCGATAAAATGCTCCGGGTCGTAGAGGGCTTTACAGCCGAAGATGGTGTGCCCCAAATAGGGACGCTGGCGCAAATCCTTGGGCGGCTGGTAGCGCTCCTTGCTGTGGTGCTCAATATCCAGGTGAACATCTTCGGTCATGCGGACAATCTCGCGCCCGCGGTCAAACTCATCATGGATAAACACCAGGTCAATATCGGCTGTGCCGCCCATTACCGGGTCGGCTCCCTCCAGCACCGTCCCTTGCAGATATGCCGCAATGATGGAAGTATCCCGTTTTACCCTGTCAGCAACCGTATCTTCAGCCACCCGCAAAAGCAAATCCCGTGTTATCCGCATAATGCCTATCCCTCCCCGCCATTCTGTAATGGCAAGCTCTCCTGTCGCAGCATCTTGGAAAGTTCCTCGCGAACCCTGTTTTCGATCAGGTTGAGGTCCAAGGGATTTTTGACAAAATCCAGTTCGTTGGTGCAGATCGTGAGGACAGGCGGCCCCTGGTAGTGGTGGATGAAATGGTCGCTGTAGGCCGTATTGAGCGCATCGATATAGCCCATTTCCATGTTGCGCTCGTAAGAGCGGTCGCGCATCGCAATCCGCTGCATCAGCACTTCGGTATCTGCCTGCAGATAGACGATCAGGTCTGGCAGGCGGATCTTCTCTCCCAGGGCTTCGTGGACTTTGTCGTACATATCCAGCTCGTCACCCCCCAGGTTGATGCGGGCGAACAGGGAATCTTTGGCAAAAGTATAGTCGGTCAGCAGGTTGCGGCCGGAATCCAGCACTTCGCGCACGGAACGCCGCTGCTGGTGATAGCGGCTGAGCAAAAAGAATATCTGGGTCTGGAAAGCATAGCGGGACCGGTCGGCGTAAAAATCAGCCAGGAAGGGGTTCTCCTCAAAAACTTCCAGCTGTAAATCCGCCTCAAACCGCGGCTGGAGCATGCGCGCCAGGGTAGTTTTGCCAACGCCGATCACGCCTTCGATTGCAATGTACATGGGCTGCTTCTCTCTTCCTCGCTAAACGGATTCCATACCTCGCTGATATAGCTTACCATAATCCCCCGCCGGCGCAAGATGGTTGCCGGGCTGTAAATGACCATCCACAACAGGGAAAGCCCTGTACCCCAGAGTGATTGCAGTGTGGCAGCCATGTAGTAGAATCTGGGTAGACATATGATTGGCTATCTTGAGGAAAAGGAGCCCCACATGGCCGAAGAGGATTTCCAGACCCTGGCGGAAAAGGTGCAGCAGCACTTTGCCAACGAAACCTACCAGGAAGGCATGGCACTGGCAAGCGAGCAGCTGTCCAACCACCCCGAAGAATATACCCTGATCAACTACTGGCGGATGTGTTTTGCTGCCCGGCTGAACGAGTTTGACCTGACCAACAAAATATTTGAAAGCGTGCTGGCTTCCGGTATCTGGCTCTCCGATGCCGTGCTGCGGCAGTCCCCTTCCCTGGAAGTCATCCAGGGCGATCCAAAGTTCGAGGAATTGGTGAAAATATCGGAAAAGCTGCGCGAAGCCGACGGGGCTGAGGTGCCCATGCTGATCTCCCGCCCATCAGATGCCTGTAAGCCCGGCGAGGAAGGCTGCCCGCTGTTCTTCTTCCTGCACGGCAATCTGGACACCGCCCAAAACAACCTGCAGCACTGGGCTTACCTCGCCTCGGAAGGTTGGATCGTGGCCGTGCCACAGTCAACCTGGGGCATGTGGACCGGTGCCTATGGCTGGACAACCTACGAGCTCACCCGGCAGGAAAATCTGCGCCACTACGACAACCTCACCGAGCAGTACAGCCTGGACGATGACCGGCTGCTGCTGGGCGGGTTCTCCATGGGCGGGGCCTATGCCCTGGAACTGATCCTCAACGGCGAGCTGCCGGTACGGGGGTTCATCCTGCTGGGGCCAGCCGGCGGCATCATCGATGAGATCGACGAGATCGATCCCTCCGAATGGTGGCAAAAGCTGGAAGGCGGCTGGCGGGAAGACCTGAGCGGCGTGATCCTGATGGGCGAAGCCGACCAGACCATTCCCCAGGAGAAGATCCGCAAGCTGGTCGAGATGCTCAACACCGCCGGGATCAGGACCCAGCTGCGCACCTTCCCCGGGCTGGCGCACGAATACCCCCCGGATTTTGAAAACGTTGCCAACCAGGCGCTGGATTTCATCTTCTCCCCGGGTGTATGAGTCCCACGGACTAGCTCCCGAAAATTCGATGCGAGAAATTAGGCTTTATGCTATCCTACAACTATGATGCGAACTCGAAAACCTCTCCTTAAAATTCTGCCCATCCTGGTACTGCTTCTGGCAGCCGGAGGGCTTTCCGCCTGTGTCCGGCCGATCACGCCGGGCAATACCCCCACCCCACAGAGCACCAACCTGCTGGAAGAGCTGCTCACCTCCACCAATATCCCCCTGGCAACCGATACGCAAGCGCCGCTCCCCACGGAGACCCCCACGGCCACTACCGAAGCAGCCGAAACCAGCCCTCCCGAGCCCACCAGTACGATTGAGATCACCACCCCCACCCTCAGCCCGGAACCCAGCGCCACCGGCGAGGCTACCCCTGAGGAAACTGCCGGCCCAACTGCCACTGCAGAAGCCCCGCCAACCTCGGACGTCCCGCAGATCAACCCGGACACCGAGTTCACCGGAGCCAGGCGCACCGACACCCTCGACCAGCCGCAAATGTGGTACGACACTTCCGGCCAGCTGCCCGATACCGATTATCTCAAGCTGGATATCGTGGACGGCCAGATGAGCGTGACCGGCAAGCTGCGCCTCTGGGATACCTGGTGGATCAGCGGTTTCAGCCTCGACAATTTCTACATCGAGATGGAAGTCAACAGCGGCGACTGCAACCCGGACGACGCCTATGGGATGATCGTACGCGCTTCCCAGCACGGCGAACCGACCCACGGCTATCTGGTAGCCTTCACCTGTGACGGGAAGGTATTTGCCAAGCGTCTGGAAACGGTAGACCCGTATACTGCCGTTGCCATCCTGCTGCCCACCGAGACCGAACTGATCTACGCAGGGAAGAACCAGACCAACATCCTGGGCATCCTGCTGGATGGGGACACGATCAGCATCTACCCCAACCGGCGCTTCTTCACCACCCTGAGCGATGACGCCTTCTCGTTTGGGCGTTATGGTGTCTTTGTCCAGGCCGGAGACGCCGGGAACTACACCTACACCGTCACCGAGATCCGCACCTGGGGCGTGGAGTAACTGAGCAGTCGGGCAGTCCGTAGTCCAAAAGTCGAGTGGCCGACCAGGTCACTCGATTTTTTATTTGAAACCACGGATACACACGGATGAACACGGATAAATTTTCAGCAGTGGGGTTTTCCAGACAATTATCCAAATTTTGGGATTGCCGAAAAATGAAAACATCTTTTGTAATTCCTATCTGTGAAAATCTGTGTTCATCCGTGGTTAGAAAAATGCTGGAATTTTGGATTTGATTGCACTACCCATACTTTTCCAGCAGATTCCTCACTTCGTTCGGAATGACATATCATCAAACGTAGGACATAAATCCATGAACCTACCGCACCGTCATCCACACCCCCAGCAGCATCACCCCGATCCCGGCGAGCTGCTTGAACGAGAAGGTGCGCTGGATGGTCCCCAGCAGGCCGAAATGGTCCAGCACCGCCCCGATGACGACCTGTCCCAGGATGATGAGCA
>QKGK01000045.1 GCA_003250455.1 Chloroflexota bacterium
CGCTTTTTTGCGGCGATTGCGCCGCCATGCAACGATTTTTTCGGGTCCGGGTTGGTTGCTCATGTCAGAATTGTACATGATATTCCCAAAACCGAGGGTGTCCTCTGCCGTTTTAGTGATGCACCCTGAGGATAGAAAATACAAAAAACAGGAGATGCAGCGCATCTCCTGTCTGTCTCGACTCAATTTAGATGAACCCTGCGATTATGGGATTTGCCACTCATTGCCGACGATCACAGCCACATCCACCG
Source organism: Chloroflexota bacterium (assembly GCA_003250455.1). Taxonomy (GTDB): domain Bacteria; phylum Chloroflexota; class Anaerolineae; order Anaerolineales; family UBA11579; genus UBA11579. Next base: position 252 of record QKGK01000045.1, read on the forward strand.
CACTGTTCGGGTCGTAGCTGTTGAAGATGCGCGTTTCCTGGATGCCCATCATATTCACCAGGTATGAAACCGTATAGGGGTTCCCGGTGTAGTCGTAGATGACAAGATCGGCATTCCCCACCTCGGTGACATTCACCTGCAGTCCTTTGAGGTAGGTTTCGGTTTCCGCAGCGATACCGCCAATTGAAGAACCGTTGTAAATGCCTACATTGGCTGCTTCAGACAGCATCAGTGTGGCGGGGTCAGAGCCTACCACACCCGGCCCGGTGATCCCAACCGGAGTGAAGATCTCATCCCGCAGAATGCGGATGTTTTGCGTGATCGGCTTGAGGATGTCCAGCCCATCGGGTGAGTAGTCAAAAGTAACATATTCCGGCGGGGAGATCACGTATTGTTTGATTTCCTCAGCATTGATCTGCAAGGCCAGTTTCCCCAGGCTGAAGGCATCCAGGAAGGGGATATTGGTCTGAATGTTCTCGGAGAAAATGTCCCAAACGCCTCTTGGGTTGGAGAAGATCATCAGCTGAATATCGCTGCGGAGCAGCTGGTTGCGAATGGCCAAAACCACCTGCTGCTGACGCTGGGCGCGGGAGAAGTCGCCGTCTCCCTCGCTGCGGTTCCGGATGTAGGCCAGGGCATAAGCCCCGTCCAGCACCTGACGGCCCGGTTCCAGATATTTTTCTTTGCTGGTGCCGATGAATTCCAGTTTGATCCGGGTGGGCACTTCTATCTTAACCCCGCCGACATAATCCACAAATTGGGAAAATGCGTTGAAGTCAACCTGCGCCCAGTAATGGACGTCTATTCCCAGGAATTCTTCCACAGTCTTGACAGCCAGTTCCGGCCCGCCGCCGGGGAGCCGGTTAGCCTCTCCCAGGAAATAAGCCGTGTTGATCTTGTTTTGCCCAAACCCGGGCACATTCACCCACAGGTCCCTGGGGATGGACAGCAGCGCGGCAGTTTTCGCCACAGGGTCTATCGTGGCCAGCATCATCGTATCCGAGCGGGGCGGTCCGTTTCCGGCTTCCCAGTCCCGGTAATCCAACCCCATGATCAGCACATTGATCCGGCTGGTAAAGTCGACTTCCGGGATGTCTTCCACATTGATTTGCCCGGAGGATGTGATGTTTTCGGTGGTGCTTCCATCTTCCGAGGTGCCGGTGTTTCCGTCAGAAATAGCGACACCACCCAGTTGGAACATGTCGGTAGTGCGGATGATATCCCGTACCACGCCGAAGGCAAAATAGGCGGTGGCTAATGCCGCCAGGATGAACCCGATCCCAATACCACGCGAAACCCAATCGGGTTTTCCGTCCGGGGTGGTGCTGGTGAAGATTTTAAATCTGTTCTTGCTTTTACTCTTTTTTTCCATATTTGATTTGTTCCTCCTGGGAGTCTCCCAAGATTACAAGGCATAGATTATAACATGCTTATCATCTGTCAATTGTCGTCATTTCAAGGATAGACCATTGGGTTGATCTTTTCCCCAATTTTATGTAGCAGGCAGTATTTTAACGCCAAACAAGGTAAATTTGTAAAATTTATCATTAGAAATTTCCTCCAGGTTCGAACTTCCAGCCCTCACAACCTGCGGTAAAATTGTCACCTGAAACCCAAGATTCTCACACCGGATGGCTCCGGTAATCGATTCAGGTAAACTGCATGGCCATACTGACTGCGACAAATCTCAGTAAATCCTATCCGCCGGATGTGATCTTCTCAGGTGTGAGCCTGAGCATCCCGCAGCGCGCCAGGGTGGCGATTGTCGGCCCCAACGGGATCGGAAAGACCACGCTGCTGCGCTTGCTGGCCGGGGAAGAAAAGCCGGATACCGGCTCGATCCATCTTTCCCGCTCTGCCCGGATGGGCTACCTGCCGCAGGAAGTCCGCCACCTGGAAGGCAACACGCTCTGGGACGAATGCCTCAACGCACTGGCGGAGATCCGCTCCCAGGAAGCGCGCCTCAAAGAGATGGAACACCAGATGGCCCTCCAGCCGGACGACCAGGACCTGCTGGCAAGCTACGGCCGCCTGCAGGAACTGTTTGAGCTGGCTGGTGGCTATGTCTATGAAATGCGCATCTCCCAGGTGTTGACTGGCCTGGGATTCTCACAGGATGAATATCACATGCCGCTGGCGCATCTTTCCGGGGGACAGCGCACGCGTGCCTGGCTGGCCCGCTTGCTGCTCGCCAGCCCCGATCTGCTCATCCTGGACGAGCCGACCAACCACCTCGATATCCAGGCCGTCGAGTGGCTGGAAAGCTACCTGCGCGATTGGGACGGCGCCGCCCTGATCGTCTCTCACGACCGCTATTTCCTCGACCAGGTAGTCACCCACATTTACGAGATGACCGGCAACGGATTCGAGACCTATCGCGGCAATTATACGCATTACGTCCACCAGCGCGAGGAGCGCTGGGAAGAGCGCCGTCAGTTCTATGATAGTGAAATTGCCCGCATGGAAAAAGACCTGGACTATATCAAAAAGAATATCGCCGGGCAGCGCGTCCAGATGGCGAAAGGCAAGCTCTCCCGTCTCAGCCGTGAGATCGAGGCGGTTGAAAAGCTCGGCTTTGATGCCGTGCGCGGCAAACAGTGGGCCAGGGTAGCGGACGAGGCAGGCGGCATTAACCGCAAACCGATGCGGGTGGACGAAGCCGCCAGCCGCCTGAGTGCCCTGCGCGTGCCCGATAATTCCTTGCAATCGATCAAGCTCACCATCCGGCCGCGCCACCGCAGCGGCAATATCGTGCTGCGCGCTGAAGAACTTTCTGTGGGCTACCCCGGGAATCAGCTCTTTCATGTGGAAGAACTCGAACTGCGCCGCCAGGAGTGTGTCGCCCTGATCGGTCCCAATGGCTCCGGGAAAACCACTTTCCTGCGCACCTTACTGGGTGAGCTGGAACCGCTCGCCGGGGAAATGCGCACCGGGGCCAGTCTCAAGATCGGTTACTTTGCCCAGGCGCATGAGGAGCTCAACCCGGCCAACACGCTCATTGAGGAGATCGACCGGGTGGGCACGGGCATGCTGGAGAAGGATATCCGCAATTACCTGGGGCGCTACCTGTTCTCCGGGGAGGAGCAGTACAAAAAGATCTCTGTGCTTTCCGGCGGGGAGCGCGGCCGCCTGGCGCTGGCAAAACTGGCCCTGTTGGATGCCAATTTTCTCCTCCTGGACGAGCCCTCCAACCATCTGGATATCCCCGGTCAGGAAGTCCTCCAGCAGGTGCTTACCGATTTCGACGGCACCATTTTGCTTGTCTCACACGACCGCTACCTGATCGATGCGCTTGCCACCCAGATCTGGCATATCGAGCAGGGCACCGGCGAGCTGGACATCTTCAAAGGCACCTTCAAGGAATATAAAGGCGTGCAGGAGGATGTGGAGGAGAAAGAGGAAATCTCTGCTGAAAAAAATTCCGCCGCATCTGCCGGGCAGACCAAAGCCCCGGGCGCGCTTTCCAAGCACCAGCGGCAGCGCATCCAGAGCCAGATCGATCAATTGGAAGACCGCATCCTGCATCTTGAAGATAAGCTGGAGGATGTCAGCAAGCAGCTGCAGAACCCGCCCAACGACCCTGATGTGATCATGCAGTTGGGCGAGGATTACGCCTACCTGGAAGCCGAACTGCAAACCTGTATGGCGGAATGGGAAGCACAGCACCATTTGTTGGGGGAGGGTGTATCGGAATGATCAGCGTGTTCGATCTGTTCAAGATCGGGATTGGCCCATCAAGCTCCCATACCGTCGGCCCCATGCGGGCCGCTCGTCTTTTTGTGGAGTCCCTTCAGCAAACGCACTACCTGGAGCAGACTGCCCGCGTCATGGTGAGGTTGTATGGCTCGCTGGCCCTCACCGGGAAAGGACATGCTACCGATAAGGCCATCCTGCTGGGGCTGATGGGCGAGAAACCGGATCAGGTAGACCCTGCTGCAGTCGCCGGTCAGGTGGACGCTGTGAGGGAGAACCACACGATTAACCTTTTTGGGTGTAAAGCCATCCATTTTGACGAATCCACCGATCTGATCTTCGAGCAGCGGGAAACGCTCCCCTTCCATATCAACGGGATGCGCTTCCAGGCTTTTGATGCCTGGGGTGAGGTGCTGTCCGACCGGGAATACTATTCTGTGGGCGGCGGGTTTGTCGTCGCGGATGATGAGATCGACTCTCTTGGAGAAGCGGGGGAGGGCCAGCCAGACTTTCCGCATCCGTTTGCCACCGCCGCCGAACTGATGCACATCTGCGAGCAGGAACAGGTCCCCATCTGGCAGGTGGTGCTGCGCAACGAGAACGCCCTCCGCCCGGAGGAGGAAACCCGGGCAGGCATCCTGCGCATTTGGGGGGTGATGCAGGACTGCGTGACCCGCGGCTGCACCCAGACCGGAACCCTCCCCGGCGGCCTGAAGGCCTGAAGGTGGAACGGCGCGCTCCCAGGCTGTACCAAAGCCTGACCAATCGCCCCGAGCATGCCCTGCGCGACCCGCTGACCACTATGGACTGGGTCAACCTGTATGCCCTGGCCGTCAATGAAGAGAATGCCGCCGGCGGTCGTGTGGTGACTGCTCCGACCAACGGCGCGGCCGGGATCATCCCGGCGGTGCTGCAATATTACGCCAACTTTATCTCGGATTCCTCCGATGAGGGAGTGGTGCGCTTTTTCCTCACCGCCGCGGCTATCGGGATGCTCTACAAAGCGAATGCTTCCATCTCAGGGGCGGAGGTTGGCTGCCAGGGAGAGGTGGGGGTGGCCTGCTCGATGGCGGCTGCCGGGCTGGCGGAGGTGCGCGGCGGGAGCATATACCAGGTGGAGAACGCCGCTGAGATCGGTATGGAGCACAACCTTGGCCTGACCTGTGACCCGGTCAGCGGCCTGGTGCAGATCCCGTGCATCGAACGCAACGCCATGGGGGCGATCAAAGCGATCAACGCCACCCGCATCGCTCTGCGCGGCGACGGCGCTCACCACGTCTCGTTGGATACTGTCATCGCTACCATGCGCCAGACTGGCGAAGATATGAACAGCCGCTATAAGGAAACTTCGCTGGGCGGGCTGGCGGTCAATTTGGTGGAGTGCTAGGGGGGAGGAAATAAGTAACTTTGATTGATATAATTAGCACAATCATTTGATTTCAAAGGATTTGCTATGAACCGGGTTTTAAAAGTTGCCCTGACCAGACGACTGTTCTGGTTGTTTTTCAGTCTGGCGTTAATTCCAACATTGCTGGTTACACTTTTGTTTTCCTTCATGCGTATTCGTACAAATCAACAGGAGTTGTTAGAGGCTGAACGGGACCTGTCAGCAAGACCTGTTAGTACATTCAATATGTTGGTCAGCAGCAAGGCAGACCACTACCAGCAAATTCTGGAGTTTCGCGCTGATTTCGTTCAAAATATGGCGGATTTTGTTGCCAGTGGACCGCTAAATGAAGCGGCGTATAGGTTGAGACCTATTTTGGAAACCTCCGCTCAGATTGATCCAGCTATTTCCCATATTGCTGTGATCACCTATACCCAGACCTACCCAATCTTCCTGGCTGAAGAGGAGGGGCTTCCACTTGAGCGGCGGACGTATGATTTACAAACACTCTCACCGGAACAGATTACCTGGATAGTGAACAATAGTGGACCATATGAAGTGCTGACGGTAATTGCTCCAATTCATCAAGATGATCGTACGGTGGGAGCGTTGGCTATCGACTATCGGCTGGATAAAATTATTGAAGAAGTGCCTAAATATTATTTGGCGGATACGGCAGTGATGTTTTTGGTATCAGATGATCTCTCCTATGTCGGAGTGCCTTCCTGGGCAAGAGGAGCTGAATATCTTCAGGATTATTTTGGTCTTGAAGAACCTGCCGCGACAATCTCTCTGGCCGATCCAAAATATTCAGACCAGGTGCTGGAATTATCCAATCTGCTCACCCAGGTTTCAAAAGGCGAACCTTTGTTGGAATTTACATCGCTGACAGATAGTCCATGCTATATAGCAATCAGCAAAATCGACGGTTTGGAATTGAACGTGGTGTTATTGCTTCCTTTGGCGGAAGTGTACAGCACGGCAGAAAAATATGGGGCATCACTCCAAAATGAAGTTCCAACTATTTTAACCCAGTCAGCTTTAATGATGATTGGTTTGATGGTGTCCATTGGGATTGGTGCAATGATGACGCTGCGCACATTATCAGACCCAATTTTAGAATTATCAAAAGGTGCTAAAGAGGTCGCTAAAGGGAATTTGCAGTATGTTGCTCCTGTTGGGGGAATAGGGGAGATTTCTGAACTTGGAAATTCTTTTAATACAATGGTAGCAGCAATTCAATCCACACAATCTGCTTTGGAAGACAAACATACCGAGTTGTCTCAAACGCTGGAGGCGCAAAAGAGGGAATTTGCATTGATTAACCAGGTGAGCTATCAGGCAAGCCAGACTGTGGATCTGCCCAAGAAATTGTCTACGACATTGGAAATTGTTGCCGAATCATTAGGTGCCTCCGCTGGTTTTATTTATCTGTTGGGGATGGAGGGAACCCTTTTCCGCACCGCAGCAGTAGTGCAACAGTCCTTTCATGAAGATCAAGCCAATATTTTTTCAACACATTTGGATGTTTCCCTGGCAGATCAAATTTTACATAACCAAAATGTAACTATTCTGGATACTAGATCGGAGTTTTCCAAACAGCTGAGAAAATATGATGCCGAGCTTAGGAATTGTTATTTGGTTGGTGCACCAATACAATTTCGAGATCGGGTACTTGGTGTAATGAGCCTGATCTTTCGAGATACGGAAATTAATCAACCAGCGTTAGAAAATTTCATTACTGCCCTTGCGACCAATATCGCAATTTTGATCGAGGTCTCACAATTGCAAAGCCAGGCCAGGTTCCTGGATATTGCTGAAGAACGGCGGCGGCTTGCCCGTGACTTGCATGATTCGGTCACGCAAACATTATTCAGCCTTTCGATGACCTTGGACGGTGTTTTGAATAGAGGGCAAGAGCTGCCCGAACCAGTTATGGAGAGGTTGGCTTTTGTCAGCGAGCAGGCATTATCGGCGCGCAGTCAAATGAGGGCGATGATTGATGATTTGCGGCCTTTAGACCTGGGTGGGCAAACCTTGGACGAAGCGATCAATGCTCATGTAAGTGACTTGGTGAGGGCTACGGATATTCATGCCGAAGTAAATATTTCAGGTGATCTGCAAAGTATTCCAACACCTATCCAATATAATTTGGATCGTATTGTGCAGGAAAGTTTGAGTAATATTGCCAGGCATGCGCAGGCCAGCGAAGTCCAGATTTCTCTGCGGGTAGATCTGGCAGAGGTTGAATTGTGCATTTCAGATAACGGCATTGGATTTGATAAAATCCCGGAAGGCAAGCATTCCTCATTTGGATTGATGAGTATTCATGAACGCACCGAGATCATGGGAGGCGAAGTGACGATATCCTCT
>QKGK01000005.1 GCA_003250455.1 Chloroflexota bacterium
TCTCCGGGCTGGGGAATGTCTCTCTCCCCGAACTGGAAGCCGACCGCTTCAGCGTCTCCATCAGCGGGGCTGGTGATGTCGAGATCGACAGCCTGATTGCCGAAAGTCTCACTGTTGATATGAGCGGCCTGGGCGGCCTGTCGGTCAACGGGGGAGCGGTGAACAGCCAGGACATCTCGATCAGCGGCGCAGGGAAATATTCTGCCCGGCAACTTGAGAGCCATATAGCCGAAGTAAGCGTCAGCGGTGTGGGCTCGGCCACTGTACGGGTCAGCGAATCCCTGGATGTGAACATCAGCGGCACCGGCGGGGTTGACTATTACGGCAGCCCGCAGGTCAACTCCGACATCTCCGGGGTTGGCAGCCTCGACCACCTGGACGACTAAGTATTCTTCTCCCCTCCTGAAGGAAGACCCCGAAGGCGCAAACCCTTTGGGGTCTTCCCCGGTGGGGTGCTAATGCCGCAGTGGTAGAATCTAAAAAAACGGCTGCCTTCAAATCGGGCAGCCAACCAGAACGAAAAAACACCCGCTGGGTGTTAGAAGACAAAAAGGAGCGTAGAAAATGACGAAGTTCTTCATCCGATTGCTGATCAACGGCCTGGCCTTATATGCCGCGGTGGCGCTTGTCCCCGGCATCTTCATCGAAAACAATCATGCCGTCACCTACTTGTGGCTGGCCCTGATCTTTGGCGTGCTCAATGCCCTGATCAAACCGATCCTCAAGCTGCTCACCTGCCCGTTCATCCTGCTCACCCTGGGGCTGTTTACCCTGGTGATCAACACCGTCCTCTTTTACTTGACCGGCTGGATCGGGGCGCAGTTCGACGCCGGGTACACGGTTTCCGGATTCTGGGCGGCCTTGATGGGTGCGCTGGTGGTCAGCGTGGTCAGTATGCTGCTGGAGATCATCTTCCGGGACGAACTGAAAGACGGCAGGCGGAAAAAGCGGTAGCGGTTATTGGCGACTGCACCTTTCATATAGACCACGAAGGTACGAGAGGCTTATAGGTTAATAAACAGAGGGCAGACAGTGTCCGCCCTCTGTTTCGCTTAATTGAATGGGGGAATCTGAAACAAAACAGCCTTTTATCCGTTTTCGATCATCTCCTTTAATGTCTGGCTGTCCTCTTCAATCCCGTTTTCAAGCTGGTTCCTGACTGCTCCTTCGGCCAGCTTGAAAAAGCCGCCTGGCTCGGCTTCGAGTGAGGTGGTCATTTTGGTGCCGCCTTCCACGGCCTCATAGGTCACAACGACGGAATATGGCACTGGCCCGCTGAGCGTTTTGGCCGCCCACACCTTGTTTTCTTCCAGCTGGGTGATCTCCAGCTTTGTGCGCATCTCTATGCCCATGAACTTTCGCACTTCGGTGTAGTGCTCGCCGACGGTGGGTTCGTTCTCGTATTCCAGGGCGTCTACCCCGCTCTGCCATTTGGTGTAGTTTTGCGGGTCTGTGGCAAAATTATAGACGGTTTCGATGGGTGCGTTGATGACAATTGTATTTTTCACATTAATCATTTCCTGTCTCCTTTTCAGTAGGTAGTTTGAAAATAACGGATCATGCTTACCAGAGCTTATAGTTAGGAAATGACTAATGTAGATGGGGAATGTGCAGGAATGCAGGGTCTGGATGTGCTGTTTTGACTCGGCCCTGGTGGGCAATTTCTGAATTTAGTATAACATTTTTAATAGGAAGGATGCACATAAATCTTTTCGTCTTGCGGTTCGATCACATGGTAGAATTTTCACAAATACACACAAAAGAGGAACCATGAAACAATTACTGCAAAGTATGCGCGATGGGGAGTCCAAAGTGGTGGAGGTGCCCGTGCCGGCCCCGCAGCCGGGGATGGTGCTGGTGAAGACCGCCGCCTCGCTGGTATCCGCCGGGACCGAGCGGATGGTGGTGGATTTTGCCGGGAAGTCCCTGGTGGGCAAGGTGCTCGCCCGCCCCGACCAGGCCAAACAGGTGATCGACAAGGCCCGCCGTGAAGGCGTGCTCTCAGCGGTGGAGACAGCTTTCAACCGGCTGGACCAACCAATGGCGCTGGGCTATTCCTCGGCAGGGACGATTGTGGCCCTAGGCGAAGGCGTGCAGGGCTTTCAGGTGGGTCAGCGGGTAGCCTGTGCAGGGGGCGGATACGCCGTGCATGCCGAGTATGCCGTGGTGCCGGTCAACCTGGTGGCGCCGCTGCCTGATAACGTCGATTTTGAATCCGGCGCGTTCGGCACGCTGGGGTCGATTGCCCTGCATGGCTTCCGGCTCGGCCAGCCGCAGGTCGGCGAGACGGTGGCGATCATCGGGCTGGGGCTGCTGGGGCTGATCTCGGTAGGGCTGGCGCAGGCCGCAGGCTGCAAAGTGTTTGGCGTTGATATTGACGAGAAGCGCGTGGCGCTGGCCAGAGAACTCGGTGCGCAGGCGGTCGCCCGCCCACAAGCCGAGGACGCCGCCCAGGCGTTAACCCAGGGTAAGGGCGCCGATATTGTGCTCATCTGTGCGGATACGGATTCCAACGACCCGGTCGAGCTGGCCGGGGCGATTGCGCGTGACCGCGCCAAAGTGGTGGCAGTGGGCGCCGTGGGGCTGAACCTGCCGCGCAAAGTATATTTTTATAAAGAACTGGATTTCATCGTCTCGCGGGCGTACGGCCCCGGGCGTTATGACCCTAAATACGAAGAAGGCGGGCACGATTACCCGATCGGCTTTGTGCGCTGGACAGCCGGACGCAACCTGGCTTCCTTTGTCGACCTGATTGGGATGGGCAAGCTGGACATATCCCCGCTCATTACCCACCGCTACCCGATCGAGGAGGGTGCAAAAGCCTATGACCTGATCACCGGCAAGCTTGGCGAACCTTTCCTGGGGGTGCTTCTGACCTACCCGGAGACGGATACCCTATTGGAAGCGCAAAGGACGGTGGCATTAAAGGAAACACCCGCGTCAAAAGCGGATAAGGTCCAGTTGGGCGCGCTGGGGGCGGGCAATTTTGCCGGGGCGGTCATCTTCCCGATCGCCGCCAAACAGGGTCAAACTGAACTGGTGGGGGTGGCCTCCGGTTCCGGGCGCAGCGCCCGCAGCGCGGCCGACAAGCACGGCTTTGCCTATGCTACCAGCGACACCGACCAGGTGATCAACGACCCGGCGGTCAACACGCTGGCGGTGCTCACCCGGCACCATCTGCATGCCGGGCAGGTGCTGGCCGGTTTGCGGGCAGGCAAGCATGTTTTTTGCGAGAAGCCGCTGGCCCTGACGCGGGCGGAATTGGCTGAGATCAAAGCCGAGGCCGAGAAGCCCGGCGCGCCGCTGCTGATGGTGGGGTTCAACCGGCGTTTTGCCCCGCTGGCTGTGCAGATGAAGAAGTTTTTGGACGCCAGCCCGGAACCGCTGGTGGCGCACTACCGCGTCAATGCTGGCTATATCCCGCCCGAACACTGGGTGCACGACCTGGCCCAGGGCGGCGGGCGCATATTAGGTGAGGGCTGCCATTTTATCGACTTTATCACCTGGCTGGTAGGCGCCGCCCCTGTGGAAGTCTCTGCCCAGGCGCTGCCTGATATGGGCCGCTACCGCCAGGACAACGTGGTGATCCAGCTGCGCTATCCGGACGGCTCACTGGGGACAGTCAGCTACCTGGCGAACGGGGACAAAACTGTATCCAAGGAGCGCGTCGAGATCTTCTCCGGCGGGCGGGTGGCTCTACTCGACGATTACCGCCAGTTGGAGATGGTAGCCAATGGACGGCGCAGTGTGGCCAAGTCCCGCCTGCGCCAGGACAAGGGGCATGCCGCCGAGTGGGACGCTTTTGCCGCTGCCATCCTGTCCGGCGGCCCCCCGCCGATCCCGTACGACCAGCTTTTCGGGGTGATGGACGCCACGTTTAGCGCGGTAGAGGGATTAAATAGTTAGCTGGTTAGCTGGTTAGCTGGTTAGGTAGTTAGACAGGGCGAATAGGCACTCAGGCACCGAGTGATCAGGGAGCAGGTATCGGGATAAATGATCCACAGATGCCCAGAGTACAGCCGCATCCAAAAATTCGGCAACTAATTTGGGTTGATTGCTCGCTTCGGCTTGCTTAGTGGATGTTTCGCTGCGCTCAACACGACATTCTGAACAAACCCAACAACTCAATTCTGCTGTTGACTGTCAACCGTAAACTGTCAACTGTTCTAATACTGACTGAGCGTGCCGTTCTCCCGGGCTTTGCGCTCCGCCCGGCGGTACATCCAATAGCCGATGAACGGCATCGTCAGGCCAAAGACGGTGATGATCACGATCTGGATATTTGCAGGTGCCAGCTCCGGGAAGCCGGGTGGGTAGCCCATCATCGTGGAGCGGAAGATATCCACCCCGTGCGAAAGCGGGATAAAGCGGGCGATGGTCTGCATCCAGCCGGGGAGCGCGCTGAACGGGAAAAACACCGCCCCAAAGATGATAAAGGCGAACTGCAAA
>QKGK01000526.1 GCA_003250455.1 Chloroflexota bacterium
CAGAGCTGGGCTGTGGGGGCGACTGGGACCCCGGATGCCTGCGGTCCTGGCTGCAAGACCCGGATGGCGATGGCCTCTATCTGTTTTCCACCAATGCGATCCCTGCAGGCAACTACGAGTTCAAAGCCGTCATCAACGAGAATTGGTCGGAAAGCTACCCGGGGTCCAATGTCCCCTTCACTGTGCAAAGCGATGGCTTTACCGTCACCTTCAGCTTCGTTTCAGCTACCAATGCCGTGAATGTCAGCGTGGTCAGCCCCGGCCCACAGCCCGATAACAACATTTTTTGGGAGGGCCTGCGCCACGACTCGCGCGACCTGCTCTACCGCACCCCCGGCGGGGCCTTGCCAGCCGGGACAGACATGAAAATCCGGTTCCGCACCTTCCATAATGATGTCACCGACGTGAGGCTGCGTGTGTATAACGTCCAGACCAGCAGCCAGCAGATACTGAACATGAGCCTGGCTGCTGAAGATGTGGACTGCTACCAGGAAGGACTTCCCTACACCTGCGACTTCTGGGAAGCCGATCTCACTTACGCCACCCCCACCAACCTGTGGTACCGCTTCATCGTCACCGACGGCAGCAAGACAGTTTACTATGCCGACGATACTGCAGCGTTGGATGGCGGACTCGGCAGCCCCAGCGACGCGGTGATCGACAACAGCTATGCCCTCATGTTCTACGATCCGGCCTTCACCACTCCCGACTGGGCCAGCAGCGCATTCATCTACCAGATCTTCCCCGACCGCTTCCGGGATGGACGTTCCAGCAATAATCCCGTCACCGGCGACATCCGCTATGACGACCCGATTTTGGCTCTCAACTGGAACACACTGCCCGAAGGCTACTGCCGCAACTATGCCAATGCGCTAACCAGCTGCCCCTGGCGTTACGACGCCACCCCGCCTGCCTGGAGCCCGATTATCGAAGGCGCACGCGGACGGGATTACATGGGCGGCGACCTCAAAGGGGTAGACCAATACCTGGACTACCTGCAGTCCCTGGGCGTGAACACGCTCTACTTCAACCCCATCTTTGACTCCGGTTCCAACCACGGCTACGACACCCAGGATTACTACGCCATCGACCCCTACTTTGGCACCCAGAAAGACTGGGAGAACCTGGTCAAACACACCGAACAGCGCGGTATGCGCATCATCCTCGATGGCGTCTTCAATCACCTGTCCTCGGATAGTCCCATCTTTGACCGCTACCATCACTACGATGAACTGGGCGCATGCGAGAGCGAAACTTCGCCCTACCGCGACTGGTTCTACTTCACCGATGTGACTCCCGGCAGCGGCGCGTGTGCCAGCAGCGATGGCACACCCAATGCCGCCAACTACGACAGCTGGTTCGGTTTCGACTCTATCCCTGTGATCAACAAATCCCTTTCCCAGGTGCAGGATTACTTCATCAATGCGGATGACAGCGTCACCCGCTACTGGCTGAACCAGGGTTCCAGCGGCTGGCGCATGGACGTGATGGGCGATCCCTCCTTCCCCGGCGGCTATTGGGAATCCTTCCGCACCGCAGTAAAAGATACGGATCCGCAAGCCTTTATCATCAGCGAAACCTGGCAAAAAGACAGCACCCTGCTGGACATGCTCAAAGGCGACAAAGCCGACTCGACGATGAACTACCGCCTGCGTGATGCCGTCATCGGCTTGCTGACGCCAACGAACTTCGATACCAAGGGCTTTGCCGACAGCGGCTATCAGCTATCCGCCTCTCAATTCGCCGCCCGGATGGAATCCATTCAGGAAGACTACCCAGAGGGCGTTTACTACAGCCTGATGAACCTGCTGGACAGCCACGACACCGAGCGACTGCTGTGGGCGCTGACTCCCGGCAGCCAAACCACCGCCGACAAAGAGCTGAATGCCACCAATTTGGCCGCAGGAAAGCAAAACCAGCAGGTCGCCTCGCTGATCCAGTTCACCATGCCAGGTGCGCCAACTATATTCTATGGCGATGAAGTCGCCCTCACCGGCGATGACGACCCGGACGACCGCCGCACCTACCCGTGGGCGGACAAAGGCGGCACACCGGATATGGATATGTTCACCCATTACCAGACCCTTGCCGACCTCCGTGTGCAGTACCTGGTGCTGGTAGACGGCAGCTTCCAGATGCTGCTGGCGGATGACGCCACCGAAGTGGTCGCCTATGGACGCAAGAACGTCTCCCAGGCCGCCATCGTGGTCGTCAACCGCAGCGATGTCGAGGTCTCTGGGGCCATCCCGGTGACTGGCTTCCTGCAGGATGGCGTCTCACTGACTGCAGCTTACCTGGTTGGCACCGGGGACTTTTCCCCGACGAGCGTCTCAGGTGGAGAGGTCTACGGCTCCCTCGGCCCGAAAAGCGCGGTGCTGCTGGTAACCGGCCTGATCGACCTGATGCCCGCCAACCCGCCTGCCAACCTGATGGTCACTTTTGAAGGCGATCAAGAGGTCGGTTTGGCCTGGGATGCTGTGGCTGGGGCAACCGGATACAACCTCTACCGCAGCCCGGTGAGCGGCGGCGGTTGGGTCAAAGTCAACGATGCGCCCCTGACCGGCACCAGCTACACCGACACCGGCATGCGCAACGGGCAATATGTCTTCTACGTGGTCACCAGCCTGGACGCGGCCGGGAACGAAAGCGGCAACTCCAACCAGGTCGCAGCGCTGCCCTTCCTGGCAATCGGCTGGGCCAACCTGCAGTGGCCGCCCACCCTGAACCACACGATCAGCCCATTCAACCGCACGGACAATGTCTACGGTCAGGTGTGGATTGACGGTTATACCACACAGCCCGGCCAAACACCGGGACTGAGCGCCCAGTTGGGATACGGGCCGGAAGGCAGCAACCCCGATGGCAATTCTGCCTGGACCTGGGTGGACGCATCCTTCAACGTGGACGCAGGCAACAACGATGAATTCAAAGCCAGCCTGCTCCCGGATACGATCGGCGCCTTCGACTATCTGTACCGCTACTCCACCACCGGCGGCCAGACCTGGCTGTATGCCGACCTGAATGGCCCAATCGCGAGCGGAAACCTGCCGTCAAACCCCGGCAAGTTAACGGTCGTTTCATCTGGAGACCTGACCCCACCGGCCACCCCCGAAGGACTGCTCGCCTCCGACGTCAGCCCCACATCCATTTCACTGGCGTGGAATCCCAACATCGAAGCTGACCTGTATGGTTATGAAATTTACCGGGATGGTGTTCTGTTAGCTCTCACCACGGCCACCAGCTATACGGACTATACCGTGCTGGAAAATGCCACCTACACCTATCAGCTTGCTGCCCTTGATACCAGCTACAACCGCTCCGGTCTCTCAGATAGTCTTGAAGTCACCGCTGCCCCGCGCACTGTGACCGTAAACCTTAACGTCACTGTGCCCGCCGGGACTCCCCCCGATGCATTTGTCTATATTGCCGGGTCCTTACAACTCCTGGGTGGCGGCTTGCCGGAATGGGACCCCGCTGGCGTGGTATTGAATAAGATTGATGCTACCCATTGGGAGATCACCCTGACCGGGGCAGAGAGCACCCAGATCGAGTACAAGTACACGCTTGGCTCATGGGACAATGTGGAAAAAGGGGCCACTTGTGAAGAGCTTGGCAACCGCCAATTGACCCTGACCTATGGTATGACCGGCATTCAGACCGTCAACGATATCGTCTTCAACTGGCGTAACGTCGCTCCCTGCGGGAATTAACCACCGCTGAACCTCCAAATTCAGAACTGCCCGGGAAGTTCCCGGGCGGTTTTGTGTCCAGACGAAGAAGGTCAACCACCCTCCAAGGTTATCCTTCCCTGCCTATTCATGCTATAATCGCGCTAGTTTACGGAGAAAGAATCTATCATGAATTTTTTGATCACCGGAGCAGCAGGATTTTTAGGCTCGGCCCTTGCCAACCAGCTATCCAGGGAAGGACACCAGGTGCGCGGACTGGACGACCTTTCCACCGGGGAGCCACAGGCCCTGTTCGAGGACGTGCATTTCACCCGCGGGGATGTCAACGACCGCCCCAAATTGTGGACCCTGCTCCAGGATGTGGACTGCGTCTACCACCTGGCGGCGCGCGTATTTGTCGCCGAGTCGATGCTCTACCCCAAAGAATACAATGCTGTTAATGTGGGCGGCACCGTCAGCCTGATGGAAGCGATGCGCGATGTCGGGGTCGGACGGGTGGTATTCATCTCCTCCGGTGCGGTCTACGGCGACCAGCAAGCGCAGCCGGTCAACGAAAAAATGCCCACCCGCCCGCATTCGCCCTATGCGGTCTCCAAGCTGGCAGCGGAATACTACGTCAACACGATCGGCGCATTGTGGGGTATCGACACGGCTATCCTGCGGGTGTTCAACGCTTTTGGCCCCGGACAGCACCTCCCCCCGGCGCATGCCCCGCTGATCCCCAATTTTATCCGCCAGGCTGTACGCGGCGGCACCCTGCGGCGGCACCCTGGTGATCCATGGAGATGGCCGCCAGACGCGGGACTTTATCTACGTCACCGATGTAGTGCGGGCGATGATCGCCGCCGCAACCGCCCCCAAGGTCAACCAGCAGGTGATCAATGTGGGCAGTGGGCAGGAGACCAGTGTGCGCGCCGTGGCGGAAAAGGTGCTTGAGATCACCGGCAATAAAGCAGAGATCCTCTACACCCCGCGCAACGATCCCGGTGTTTCCCGCCTGTGCGCCGATATTTCCCTGGCAAAGGAGAAGCTCTCCTTCACCCCGCGCTACGACCTGGCAGAAGGCATCCGCCTGACGCTGGAGCAAGACCAGCGGTTTGCCCGGTAATTTCACTACAGTTTACAGTCAACAGTTGATAAAAATAGCCGGAAATAAATCTCCGGCTTTGTTCATTACCAATCTATTTGCTGTACACTGAGCGCGACATACTGCTCACTGAAAGATGTCTGCTGTTGACTGTCTACTATCTACTATTTCCCCTCATTCTCCCCTGCATCCCCCACTTCTTCCTCTTTCGGCAGGTTGAGATCGATCTTCTCTTCCATCTGGATTTGACCATTCAGGAAAGCGCCTTCCTCGGTGGCAAAAGCCACGGTGGTGACGTTGCCCCACACCCGGCCGCTGGCGCGGATCTCGACCTTGTTGGCGGTCAGGTCACCGCGCACCGTCCCGGCCACGATGATCGTCCTGGCACGCAGGTCTTCGCAGGTCACCCGGCCGGTGGTGCCGACCACCAGCAGCCCGTTGAGCTTGATCTCGCCTTCAAAGGTGCCCTCGATGCGCACGCCGCCCTCACCTGTCAGCTTGCCGTTGTATTTGGTGCCTTCCCCCAGCACGGAGGTGATCCGGTCGGTCTGGGGGGAGGAATCTTCCTGGGTCAGGTCTGCGTCGTCTCTTCGTTTGAACATAGTCGTCTCTCATCTTCCTGAATTTGCCTAATTTTACCGCATGTTGGGAATATTCTATGTCTAGTCACCTAAAAATGATCTCAATACTTGAGCGGTTGAAACCGCTTCAACAAATACAAAACCTGCCTCCGCAGGTTGGGGAACTGGCATTTTTAGTCCGCCTCCGGGCGGACTTTGTATCTGTTGCAGGCGACTTTAGTCGCCGGAAATTAGTTTATATGCTCGCCCCCCTAAAACCGCTCCTCCGGTCTCTCGATCAAAAAACGCCACGGCTTGGACTTCCACGGCTCCGGCACGGTGAAGAAACCGACCCGTGGGCCGCGGGTGATCCATTCTTCGGGCACTTCATCCCCCTCCTCGATGAAAATCTCCGCACCCGGGGCGCACAGGTCCAGGTTATTGTGCTGGCCGTCAATCCCCATCGCAGCGGTCAGCTTGGCCGGACCGTTTGTCCACAGCTTGCGCGGCTGCTTCCCCCGGCGGGCGGTGATGATCTCCACGCCTTCCACAGGATAAATCGCCCGCACCAGCACCGCCTCCGGCTGCCCTTTCGGGCGGGTGACGGTGTTGAACAGCCAGTGCATACCGTAGGTGAAGTACACATAAGCGAACCCCGGCGGGCCGTACATCACTGCAGTGCGCGGCGTGCGCCCGGCCTTGGCATGGCAGCCCAGGTCCTGCTCGCCGCAGTAGGCTTCCGTCTCGGTGATGATCCCGGCAATCCGCTGACCATCTTCCACGCGTACCAGGCGTTTCCCCAGCAGTTGCCGCGCCACCGTCAGGGTCTCCTGGGCGTAAAATTCTCTGGGCAGGCGTTCTCTTGCAGACATAATGGGGATTATACCGTTATTCAGGGTGAACAGCCGACCACCCCTACTGTCAACCGTGAACTATCAACTCTCAACTATTCGCGCGGTATAATTCCCTCACAGTTAGACCTTATCCGACCAATCGAATATCCCAAGGAAGGTACAATGTCTGATCTCCCCCAAATTGCCCAAAAATTCATGCTCGATTTCCTCGTTGAACTGCTCAACACCCCCAGCCCGACCGGTTTTACCAACCATGCCATCACCCTGGTCAGCAAGACGCTGAAGCAATTCCCCCAGCTCGAACTGACCGCCACCCGCAAAGGTGCACTGGTGGCCCAGTGGCCGGGCGAATCGAACCACACACCCCGCGGCCTGACCGCCCACGTGGATACTCTCGGCGCGACGGTCAAGGAGATCCAGGGCAACGGCCGCCTTAAACTCACCAACATCGGCGGGTTTGCCTGGAATACGGTAGAGGGCGAAGGCGTGACCGTCTTCACCCAGGACGAAGACGAGGTGCGCGGCGCCCTGCTGCTGGCGAATGCCTCCAGCCACGTGCACGCCGCCAAAGTGCATACCACCGAACGCAATGCCGACGTGATGGAAGTCCGGCTGGACGCAAAAACATCCTCCGCCGATGAGACGCGTGCCCTGGGTATTGAGGTCGGCGATTTTGTCGCCTTCGACCCGCGGGTGGAGGTCAACAACGGCTTCATCCGCTCCCGCCACCTGGACGACAAAGCCTGTGTAGCCAATATCGTTGCCGCCGTCAAAGCCCTCACCGATGCCGGGCTGACGCCCAGCCAGAACGTCACCCTGCACTTCTCCAACTACGAAGAAGTCGGGCACGGCGCATCCGTTGGCTTCCCCGAGGACATGGCCGAGCTGCTCACCGTGGATATGGCCGCCCTGGGAGATGGCCAGACCTCCGACGAGTTCCACGCCACCCTGTGCGTGAAGGATTCCGGCGGCCCGTATCACTACAGCCTCAACCAGCGAATGCGCCAGCTGGCCGAAGCCCACAGCATCCCGCACAAGATCGACATTTACCCCTATTACGGTTCCGACGGTGAAGCCTACTGGCGGGCTGGCGGTGATGTAGCCGTTTCCCTGATCGGCCCCGGCGTGGACGCCTCGCACAACTACGAGCGCACCCACATGGACGCCCTCGTCGCCACCACCAACTGGATCATCGCCTACCTGTTAAGCTGATGAAGCTCGACGCACAGATCGCCCCCTATACCCCGCTGAAAGACGTCCCGGCGATTGCCCGGGAAGCCGAAGAATTCGGTTTCGCCTGCCTGTGGACGGCTGAAACGCAGCATAACCCTTTTTTGCCGGGTGTGCTGATCGCCGAACACACCACTCGCCTCCAGTTTGGCACCGCCATTGCGGTCAGCTTTGCCCGCAGCCCGGCGGTCATGGCTCACACCGCCTGGGACCTGGCAGAAATGTCCGGGGGGCGCTTCATCCTCGGGCTGGGCACCCAGGTACGG
>QKGK01000454.1 GCA_003250455.1 Chloroflexota bacterium
AGGCGGGAATCAAGGAGGAGAGAGTACGAGGGGGAAAGGGAGACAAATCGAAACAAGCCAAAGATGCAACTCTAGACGATAAAAGGTTCAGAAGTTTACATCCTCAAGTAAGCCACCGGCATTGCCGGTGGCTTACTAAGGCGATTGGTGATGGCGGTTGTTACTTGCCAAACAAGGCTTTGAAATATGTTTTCGGATTGACATCCTGCCCGGAAAGCAGGTTCTGCGCCCGGAACAGGCGGGATACCAGCACGATGATGAAATAGCCTGTGGCGGCCATCAGGGCTACCGAGAGGGCTACCTGCCACACCGGGACGGTACCCGCCGTCATGCGGGTCATCATGGCTACCGGCGCAGAGAAGGGGAAGAAGCTGATCGCCGTACTCAGCAGGCTGTTGGAATCCTCGATCAGCGAGGAAATAAAGAACAGCGGGATGATCATCGGGATGATGAGGATGAAGGTGATCTGAGAGGCCTCGCGTGTGTTGGGGGCCAATGCACCGGCTCCGGCCATCAGGGCCGCGTAGATGATAAAGCCGAAGACGAAGAACACCACGCCCCAGATGATCAGGGTGGGGGGCAGGTTGAGCCGGGCGGCGGCCTCAAAGCTGCGCCCGCTGATCTTCAGCAGGATATAGCCAACGGTGGTGTAGATCACGGTTTGCAGCATCCCTACCAGGCCGAGACCGATGATCTTGCCGGTGAGCAGTTGGAGGGGTGAGACTGAAAGCAGCAGCACCTCCATTGCCCGGTTCTGCTTCTCTTTGCCGATGCTGTTGAGCATCAGCGAGGCGGAACCAAAGATGACCATGTAAAAGAAGAGCGTCACGCCGTAGGGGACAAAGAATGCCAGGGAATCGAAGGCTTCGCTGGCGACCTCTCCCGTTTTGGAGATGCGCGTCTCCACCATGGGATATTCTACTTTGGAGGCCAGTTCTTCGTCTCCGCCGACCATGTTGAGGGTCAGGGTCCAGTCCATCAGCCACTGGTTGCCATCGCCGGAAATTGGGCTGAAGTCGGAGGTGACCACGGTGTATTCTCCGGTCTCCACGATGTCGGCGGGGATGATGTAGTAATAGGGAATCTCACCGGCTTCCAGGTCGGCCTGGGCAGATTCTTCATCCGGATAGGCGATCATCTCTATGCCTATTGTCTCCAGGTTGGAGGGGAGCGTCTGGATCAGCCCGCTGTGGTCCACGTATCCCTGGGAATTAAAGTCCACCGAAGGGGCTACCAGGTTGACGATGGATTGCTGCTGGTCGGCTCCCACATTGGAGAAAATGGTGAAGAGCACAAATCCAAGGATCGGCAAACCGAAGGTGATGAGAATGAACGAAGGGCGCAGAACGGTGTTGATGATCTCGTTCTTCATAACTAGCAGTGTCTTTTTCATGGCCTTACCCTACTTTCCATTCCCGTTGCTGCGCAGCAGCTGGCCCAGCCGGATGCGCTTGCCGTACTGCATCATGCCTATCTCGTAGGCGCGGGCGGCCAGCCAGATGGTGAACGCGGCGCTGACTGTCAGGATGCCGATGCAGGCAGCCACCTGCCAGGCAGGCACAAAGCCAAAGGCCAGCCGCAGCGGCATGATCGTGGGGGCGGTAAAGGGGATCATGCTCAGGCCGATACTCAGCGGGCTGCTGGGGTTGGAAACGATCAGTGCCGCAAACCAGTAGGAAAACCCGATCGGCATGGCAATGATACCCACCGCCTGCTGCCCTTCGCTGGATTCAGTCACCGTGCTGCTGATCGTCAGGGCGATCCCGGCGATGAACAAAAAGGCCGGGATGAATATCAGTACCAGTGTCAGGATGGTGCCCACGTCGAAAGTGGCGGAATCGAGCCAGTCACCTTCAAACATAGCCCGGGCGCCAAAAAAGCCTGCGATAAAAAAGAGCAGCCAGCTGGCGACCTGCGTAAAGATGACCATCACGATCCCAAAGACTTTACCCAGGATGAACTGGTTGGCAGACATGGAGGTCGCCAGCATCTCGATAGTACGGTTCTCTTTCTCTTCGGTGACGGCGTTGCTCAGGTAGCCGGAACCAGAGGTGAGCACAAAGGTAAAGAGGAAGCCAAAAATTACCGGCAGCAGCTGGCTGATGATCTTGCTCTCGTTGAACTCGCGCTTGCCGTCCATCGAGCGCACGGTGATGTTGAACCCTTCCAGCACGCGGGTGCGTACTGTTTCGGGTAGTCCGGCAGACACATTCACCTGCAAAAAGTCGAAGAAGTCGCTTTCGGCATTGTTGCCAGGCTCTTCGATATAGACCAGGAAGACCTCGCGGGAAGTCTCATATCCCGGCGGGATAACATAATAGGCCTGGATATTGCCTTGTTCAAGGGCGGCATCGGCCGCCTCGTTGCTCTCGTAAGAGATAAAGACCACCGGATTTTTTCCGGTTATTTCTTCCGGGACTGGGATTGGGTCGGCCAGCAGGCCGGACATATCCACGTAGCCGACCGGCGCGTTGTCGTCTTGCATGGTGCTGGAGATATAGCCCACGCCGATGCTGACGATCAGCAGCAGCGGAACGCTGAAGACTGCCAGCAGGAACTTCTTTTGGAAGACATACTTGCGGTATTCGTTTTTCGCCACATACCAGAATTTGCTACCCATTGGCGTTTCCTTCTGCCACCACCTGGATGAAGATTTCGTCCAGATCGGGAGCGGCAATCTCAAATTGATCCAGCTGGATCCCCTTGCCGACCAGGGTGGTCAGCACGTCCTGCGGGGTAGTGGCATCGTCCAGGCGCAGCAGTAGCGAGCCGTTGGTTTGCTCGCGGGCGATGACCCCATCCACCTGCGGGATCTCCTGCGGGGAACGCACCGTGACGGCATGGCTGGCATACTGCCCGCGGATCTCGTTGAGGGGGCCATAGAGCACATCACGCCCTTTATTGACCAGCAAGATGCGGTCGCACAGTTCTTCCACCTGGTGCATCTGGTGCGTGCTCATCAGAATGGTGCGTCCTTTGTCGCGCTGGCTCAGCAGCAGGTCTTTGATCATCTGCGTGTTGACCGGGTCCAGGGCGGTGAAGGGCTCGTCGATGATGATCAGGTCGGGTTCGTGCATCAGGGTGGCAATGATCTGCGCTTTTTGCTGCATGCCTTTGCTGAGTTCTTTGACCTTCTTTTTGCGGTGGGAGGAGAGGTCAAATCGCTCCAGCCAGATTTCCAGCCGGGGGCTGATCTCTGCGGCGGTGAGGCCTTTTAGCTGGCCGAAATAGGTCAGGCAGCGTTCCAGGGGGATATCCTGGTAGAGTCCGCGCTCCTCCGGCATATAGCCGATGCGGTTTTTCTTCTCTTCGGTGATCTCACCACCCAGCACGGCAATTTCTCCCCGGTCCGGTTTGAAAATATCCAGCATCATGCGGATGGTGGTGGTCTTCCCGGCGCCGTTGGGGCCCAGCAGCCCGAAAATTTCGCCCGGACGGACGGTAAAGGAGACATCCTCCACAGCCTGATTTTTGCCAAACGATTTGGCGACATGGGAAACTTCTACAGTGTTCATCTCTCTCCTGTCAAACGTGCGAAAATTGTACAATGCTACATTGATACAATACTACAATGATACATTTATACAATTTTACTATGAAACCAATCAAAATTCAATATGATTTAGTTAAATAGAAGGTTAATATTCCTGAACACCATAGATTATATGTCATTTCCCCCGATAGTTTATGAAGTAGACCTGGCCTGTCTGAGCATGTAATAGGCCATCCGCAGGTAGCGGCCGTAGCGCTGCAGCCAGCGGGTGATTTGCCATCCGAGCGCGCCGCCGGCCAAATCCACCCCCAGGTCAAAGACCTCCGGTCCGCCGAAGCTGCGCCCTTTGACGATCAATTGCAGGAATTCCTGCCCCAACCCGACAGCCAGCACCATCCCCACAGTCAGGAGCGCCGTGCGCCAGTTGAGCCGCGGCTGGAAGATCCCCAGCACGATTACTACCAATCCACTGAACAGGAACAGATGCCCGGCCACGTGGGCCAGCTCCGAAGACAGCAGCCGGAGGAATAAAAAGCGCAGGTCGCCGGTGTAGGCCTGGATCAGGTTGAGCGGGACGAGCATCGCTCCCAGCCAAAACAACACGAGAAGTTTTCGTTTATCCATACGCTCATTATCAACGCTGCAAGGGCGGGTATCAATGGGGCAAGTGGGGGAGTTGGGGCACTTGGGTGCTTGACAAGTTTGGCAGAGCCAAACTTGTTTAAGAGAATTTGCTCCGCAAATTCTCTATGATAAAAAACTTTGGCAGTGTGTTTTCCAGGATTTGGCAAAGTCCAACATGTTTAAGAAAATGTACACAGCAAATTCTCTGTGATAAAAAAACGTAAACGGTGTGTTTTCCACGACTGGGTGGAGTCATTTTTAGTAAGACCGGAATAACAGCTGGTGTTTTCCCCTC
>QKGK01000031.1 GCA_003250455.1 Chloroflexota bacterium
CAGCACGCCTGACTGTTTGCGGAAAGATTCGGGGATGGCACCCATCTGCCGGGTGGGGGTGAGGTTCTGGTCGAAGGGCGGCATGGTGGCCCGTACTGTCTCCCACCAGCTTTGCGGGATGGGCGGATTTTGCCAATTGGCCGGGTCGGAAAGGGCGCTGGAGTGCGTCGGCATTACAAGGGTGCCCTGCGGGCCAAGCACGGCTTCCAACGCCAGGATCACGGCAACCGGCCCTCCGTTGACCCAACCGAGTTTGCTCAGGGAGGAATGCACCACCAATACCATCCCGGGCTGTACGCCCAAAGCGCGCAGATCTGATTGCAGTGTATCGACCGTAACCGGGTCAGGTGTATGGGAGACGAGATTTCCTTCGTCCATTACAAAACCTAATTGGGGTATTGGATGTCCTTGATGTTGAGCTGCAAGGTTTTGCGCCCGTTAAACTCGTTGACCTCAAAAGCAAAGGCGATGTCGATCAGGCCGGGAATGTCGGCTACCAGATGCCCAAAGCGGAAGGCAATCGCGTCGAAGGTGACCTTCCCATCGGAGAGGATCAGCTTGAGATGGCTGCCGTCGCGCCCCACGGTTTTTGCGCCAAGCACCTTGACTTTCCGGCTGGCGAATACAGGGGAAGGATTGTTTTGGCCGGTAGGTTCCAGCCGTTCCATTTCCCGCAGTAAAGCCGGTTTCAGGTCGATCAGGTTGACCTCGGCATCCACTTCCAGGCTGCGGTTCAGGCTTTTGCCGTACAGGGCATCTTCGGCCAGCTTGTTCAAACGGGTATTTAACTCTTCAAGGTGTTTATTTGGGACGGTGAACCCGGCAGCCGCGGCGTGCCCGCCATATTGGGTGAACAGGTCGGCGCACTGTTCCAGGGCTCTGGTGATATGGAATTCCGGGATGCTGCGGCAGGAGGCGCGGGTATATTCTTCATTGCGAAAGCCGACGATCGCCGGGCGGTAATACTGGTCCATCAGTTTGGAGGCCGCCAGGCCAACCACACCGGGGTTGAACTCCGGGTGGTGGGCAAACAGCAGATACGTGCCGGGGTCGTGTGCCCCGGAAAGCTCCTCGGCCAGCTCCTGGATCTCGTGGGTGATGCGCTGGCGTTCCCGGTTGCGATTATCCAGCGTTTGCGCCAGCTGTCCGGCCTCGAAGATATCTTTGGTGGTCAGCAGGTTGAGCGCATCTTTGGCCGAACCAATCCGTCCGGCGGCATTGATGCGCGGACCCAAACCAAAACCGATGTCCATGGCGCTGATGTTGCTGGGGTTGATCCCGGCGACACCCATCAGGGAAGCCAGCCCCTGCCGCTGCGGCGTTTTCAGGTAGGCCAGTCCCTGCCGGACAAGCGCCCGGTTTTCTCCTGCCAGCGGCACCAGGTCGGCAACCGTACCTACGGCTACCAGATCCAAAAGGTCTTCCGCCACCAGCCCGGCAGGGTGATAGGCTTCTATCAGTGCCGTGGCAAGTTTATAGGCAACACCCACCCCGGCCAGGATTTTTTCCGGGTAAGGGTCACCCGGCTGTTTGGGGTTGATCAGTGCAGCTGCCTGGGGAAGGTCCTGCCCGGTGGTGTGGTGGTCGGTGATGATCAGGTCGAGACCGATCTGATTGGCAAATTCTGCATCTTCCAGGGCGCGAATACCGCAGTCCACGGTGATGACCAGGTCGATCCCTTCGCTTTTGAGCTTTTTCAGCGCAAGTTGGTTCAACCCATAGCCTTCGGTAAACCGGTTGGGGATGTAGGCGCGTACGTTGGGGTGCATGGCGGTGAGCGTTTGCACCATCAGCGCGGTAGCCGTGACGCCATCGGCATCGTAATCGCCGTAGATAGCGATCTGCTCACCATTTTTAATCGCCCGGCCAATTCGTTCCACAGCCTTTTCGGTGCCCATCAACTGCTGGCTTGCATGGCCGGGGCTTTGGGCGTTCAGGAAGGCTTCTGCCTGTTGGCTGGTTTTAAGTTCGCGGTTATACAGAATTTGACGGAATACGGGGGAATAGTCTTGCAGTTGTTCGGAAATCTCTGCGGGGATTTTGTCGCGTACGTTCCAGACGGTTTCTTGTGGATTCATGGACCTTATTGTTCCTAATGATTTAGATGAGGATATAGTATAACGCATGTTGGCGGGGATGCGGGGAAAATAAGAAAAGAGGCGAAAATCCGGATGGCGACGGCTTTATTTCGCTTTCCAGCTTGCCGGATTTGATTGCGTATAGCTATTGTGTTATAATTGGTTTATCGATTCGAATTAGGCAGAAGAACAGAAAAACGGTTGTTTTCTCTACCGGTTGAATTTGGATAATACAAAATACAGGAGGTTTTCCGCACAAAGAACTTGCGGAACAATGATTCTTTTTGAATAATGGGCGTCTCATTTAGGTGAGGTGCCAAATTTGGGGGATGGGCTTTTTGTAGGGTTATCCAAAGTGGTTATCAAATCTGTAATACTGGTTTGAGAAAGCAGTTGCTGGCTCAAAACGCGTTCAGCCTGGTGAAAAACGTTCATCTGGTCTGTTTTGATTGTGTCCCCTGTCTATTTCAGGGTCGAAATCATCCTGAGAAAGGAGGTGAAGTGTTTGGTTAAAGTAGTCCGAAGAAATAATGAAAGTTCGCAGCAGTTGATGCGCCGCTTTCGCAAGGCGGTTGCCAGCAGCGGCAAAATGAGTGCTTTGCGCAAAAAACGCTGGTTTGTTTCCGACAGCGAGGAACGGCGCATGGCAAAAAAGAAGGCCATTCGTCGTCAGCGCCGGCAGACAGCCAAGAACCGGCGAAAAGGCCGCAGATATTAGACTCTCAACGATTCGATGAAAGGATGCCTATGGCAAATAAAGAAGAAAAAATTAAAGTAGAAGGTACGGTTGTCGAAGTGCTGCCTGGGACCCAGTTCACTGTCGAGCTGGATAACGGGCACCAGGTGCTGGCGTACCCCTCCGGGAAGATGCGCAAATATTACATCCGTCTCCTGTTGGGAGACCGGGTGCAGATGGAGATTTCTCCGTATGATCTCTCCCGCGGCAGGATCACATACCGGTATCGAAAGCATAGAAGACAACCGCAAACCATATAATCGGGAGGTCACATGGTATTGAATGAGAAACTAGCCAAAGGGGATTGGATTGTTCATGCCAATTATGGGCTTGGTCAGGTGACAGGTGAAGACAAAAAGGTGCTGGCCGGTGAGGAAAAACCAGCAGCGCAACTTATTGGCTCCCCAAGAACCGGGTCAGTGCCGATACGGTCCGGATGGTAGCCTCGGAAAAGAGATTTGAGCAGGCCCTTGCCGAGATCAAAGAGGAACCTGAAACTATGGCGAAAGATTTCCGAACCCGCCGGGCCAAAATAGTCGAAGTGATCTCTACCAATTCTGTTGTCGCTTTTGCCGCACTCATCCGTGACCTTTATTACCGCCGAAAGCAAAAGAACCTCAATCAAAACGAGAAACATGCGCTTGAACTTCTCAAGACCCGGTTTGCCCGTGAATGGGCTATTGCCAATGGGATCGAAGAAGAAGTTGCGCTATCCCGCCTTGAAAAAACCCTTGCAGTGTCTGTCCCCAATCCTTAGGAGGTTAAAATGAGAACCCGTAATCATGAGATCAATCGACGTCGTCAGCGCAGAGCGAAGCTGAAGAAATTGAAGCATCAGCTTGCGAATACGAAGGATATTAAGAAACGTGATGAACTCATCCAGAAGATCCGCATGTATGAATACCAGTTTCAACCGGATTGATTTCTGGAATTTACTTGAGGCTGGGAGTTTTTTGTCCTGGCCAGGCAGAGAACCCGTCATTCTGATGGGTTTTCTGCTTTAAATTTAAACCCTTCAGAATTGAAATGCTTCACCGTTGTCAACGGGTTTTGTGGAGGCGTTAGGGCAGTTGTTTAAGCCTTGTTCGTGATAGAATAGGGCAAAATTATTGGATTAAAATCCACCTCTTTTTAAAGAGCAGGGATTTTTGATTACTGATAAGTAAGGAAGGCACTATGCTCTCGACAAAATCCACAACTGCCTGGGCGGAGATTGATGAGGATGGCAGATTAATCATTCCTCCAGATGTAGTCTCGAAGTTTGGATTAAAGACCGGGGCCAAAGTACGGTTGGACGAAGGGGATAACTTCCTTCGGATGCACCGCCCCGTTTCCCAATTGACCAAAGTTTATATTGAACCCACGGTCGAGTGTAACCTGGACTGTATCACCTGCTTCCGCAACCAATGGGACCAACCCCTGGGCCGGATGAGCGAGGAAACCTTTGAACATATCTACACCTGGTTGCAGCAGCTCGACCCGATCCCTGATGTGTATTTTGGCGGAATCGGAGAACCCCTGTTCCACCCCAAGACGATCGAATGGATCGGGCGGGTCAAGCAGTTGGGCGTCAACGTGGAATTGATTACCAACGGCACCACCCTGACGGAGCGGAAGTCCAAAGAGCTGATCGCCACCGGTGTGGACATCGTATGGGTTTCGCTGGATGGCGCGACCCCGGAAACCTATTCCGATGTCCGTCTGGGAGCAGAACTGCCAAAGATCTTGGCAAACCTGAAGCGTTTTTCCAAAATGCGTCAGGGTGGCCACTTCCCCAAACCAGAGATTGGGTTGGCGTTTGTTGCCATGAAGCGCAATATTAACGATCTGCCGGAAGTTATCCGGATCGGAAAGTCATTGCGGGCCAAATACTACTCGGTCAGTAATCTCCAGCCGGCTACCGAAGAGATGCTGGACGAACGCCTGTATGACCGCGTGATCCGCGATATTGCTTACCTGGATGGGCCCAACGTGCCGAAGCTCAAGCTTCCCAAAATGGATCTGAATGAAACCACCTACAAAGCCCTGTTTGAGGTCTTTAACAGCCAGGTAAATATCAACCTGGCGGGGAATAATTGGGGACAATCCAGCGATACATGCTCGTTTGTCGAATCGGGGACAATGAGCATTGCCTGGAATGGCGATGTCAGTCCGTGCTGGCCGCTGATGCATACCCACACGACCTATTTGCATGGTAAGCCGAAGGTCTCGTATAAACATGTAATTGGGAATGTCTCCGAGCGATCACTGGAAGACCTTTGGATGGACGAAGAATATGTGACATACCGGGAGAAACTGCACGGTTTTGGTTTTGCCCCCTGCACCTTCTGCGGTGGGTGCGACCTCTCTGAAACCAATGAAGAGGACTGCATTGGCAACGAGTTCCCTTCCTGCGGTGGATGCCTGTGGGCGCAAGGGGTGATCCAATGCCCGTAACCGAACAAGGACGAAGGAGCAGCAATTAATGAAAGTAAATTTCTATGCCACCCTCCGCCCGATAGTAGGGCAAAAGACTATTGAGATTGATACTTCTGGCAACCTGACGGCAATGGGACTGATCCATAAGGTAGTGGCTGATTACCCTGACATGCGGCAGGAACTACTCGATGAGGATGGTAATTTTTCCTCCCACATGAAAATGTTCATCAATGGGCGGGAAGTGGTGTATTTGGAAGATGGGTTTGAATTTTTACTGACTGAAGCGGATAAAGTTGATATCTTTCCCCCAGTGGGAGGTGGATAATCCATGGCTAAAAAAACCATTATCCGGGAAATGCGCGGCATCCCCTATTTTTTATTGGTTGAATACCTTGAGGAAATGGGGGCAACCGAGGTTGAGGAAGGGGTACTTGAGGCTAAGGATTGGACAGTGAAACTGGAGCGCATGGAACCTTATCGCATTGCCTCGATAAGTGTGGGACAGACCCGGGTGATTGTCCACATAGAGGAAGCAGCCGAAGAGGCCTTTATTGCGAAATTTTCAATGAAAACATTCCGGGCAGGTGGCTAGCAGCCAAAATTATAGAGATAAGAAAAAAGCGCTCCATTTTACTGGAGCGCTTTTTGTTGTTCTTGTGGAGAACTAGATGATTTCCAGTTCTTTTAGTTTTTCTTCCGGCACTACACCGTGGTCCCAGCCGCGCACTTCGTAGTACTCGTGCAGCATTTTATCCAGCTCGCACACACGGCCCATAGAGCCGGGCATGGTGGATGCTTCGGAAGTAAAGCGTCCGGGTAGCTGATCTGCTTCTTCTCCGAAGCCGGCCAGGTTGTTGTAGTAGCGTTCCAGGTTGTAGATGCGCTCGCCGGTCTTGAGCACGTCATCGGCTGTGAACGGTACACCAACCATGGCGGAGTACTGGTTTGCGTATTCTTCTGCCCCTTGGGCAAAAGCGCTGAATTTGCAGAGGTCCATGCTGTCGGAGAAAGCGTGGACATTCTGGAAGATCATTACCAGTTCGCCTTTATTCTCCCATTCCAGCGGGTCTACCTTCAGCGAATTGAAGGGCATCACGCCCAGCTCTGCTGCGGGGGTGTAGGCACGCAGGTGGCAGGCGCCGCGGTTGGAGGTGGCGTAGCCGATGCCCATACCCTGCAGACCGCGCGGGTCGTAAGCGGGAATGCCCTGACCTTTGACGGTCATCGCCAGTTCCGGGTGTCCAAAGTATGCGGCAGTAGCGTTAGCGCCTTTGGCCATGATATCACCGAAGCCTTCGGGCTTGCCGACTGATTCCGCAGCTTTGACCATTGCGTAGATGTCGCCCCATTCAATGGTGCCTTCATCCTTGGTGTAGCCTTTTTCGCTGGCTTCCATCCAGATGCTGATCGGGTGGCCGATCTCGATGGCGTCAAAGCCATAATCGTTGGCAACATCGATCATCTTGGCAACGGTGGCGGCATCGTAGTTGCCGCAGTTGGCACCGACCGACCAGGCCGGTTCGTATTCCACCGATTCCATCCGCAGACCTTTCCACGGCCCATCGGTCACTTCCACTTCCTTCTTGCAGGCAACCGGGCATGCATGGCAGGTGGGGTCGTTGACCAGCAGGTTCTCTTTGACATATTCACCGCTGATCTTTTCAGCATCGTCCCCGCTGGCGGTGAACTGGCTGTTCTTGGTGGGAAGCGCGCCGATGCTGTTGGTCGCATTCATCAATACGTTGGTGCCGTACACCGAGAGACCGCCCTTCTTGGGGCTGGTGATGTTCTCTTCGGCCATGATGGCGCCGAGGACGCGCTTTTGAACCGGTTTCCAATCATCGCGGTTTTCAGCCTTGGTAATATTCTTCTTGGCCTTGATCACGATGGCTTTCAGGTTCTTGCTGCCACCTACACAGCCGGTTCCGCCGCGCCCGCTGGCGCGGTCATCTTCGTTGATCCAGCAGGCAAACCGGACCAATTTCTCGCCGGCAGGGCCAATGGCGATCACAGTGAGGTCTTTTTCGCCATACTTCTCTTTAAAGTAATCCATGGTGTCATGGACTTTCATGCCCCAGACCTCGGATGCGTCTTTCAGTTCAAAGCCATCCTCGGTGATGTAGGCATATACGGGTTTCTCGGCTTTTCCTTTGAACACCAACCCATCATAGCCAGCCCAGCGCAACCGGGCAGCCG
>QKGK01000550.1 GCA_003250455.1 Chloroflexota bacterium
ATTAAGTTGTCACACGGCTGATTCTTCAGCCACCCTGATTATAGCGTTTTGTAGGGGATGGGTCAATGTTTTGTGCATAAATTCTCAATTCGCTCATTCCACTAGCATGAGCGAAAGGAGCATTCTTGTTTTCACTCACACAGGTCAAGACCACCAGTATGGCCGGCGGCTTCATCTGATCCTACAGGCTTCTGCTTCTTGCCGCACCTCAGGGTCACACATGGTTTGCTCTTACCCTCACAGCTCTTTTTTCCATTATCACTTACTCCCTTACCTGGATTCCCGCGCAGGCGGGAATCCACACATTCCCCTTTCAGCCCTGCAGCCTTAAATCCCTAAATGGGTTAAATAAAAAAGCACAACCGCGGTTGTGCTTTTTGCTAACAATGAAACTTCTATGCGTTATTTATCCTTCTTCAGGACAGGAAGGCCGCTCTTGGTTTCAGAAACCATGTAGCCATCGGGCACTGCATCCAAAGCACCATCTTTCACATCACCGGCGAAGAAATAAATCATGCGTTCGCCGCCACCCTTGAGGGTTGTCATTCTTCCATGCAGGAAGTACGTTTTCCCTTTTCCGTTGGTATAACTGAAGGCCATATCAATCCTCCTTTCAAGGCACGTGAGGCCGTTTTACCTATTATAGTAAACTTTCTCCAGTTTACAAGGTTTTGGTTAGGCTAATTCTAGCCTAATTCCGAGAGGAGAACATCCCCTCAAAGTACCGTCAAGTTTTCAACGGCCAGGTTGTCAGGCTGTTATGCGGCCCCCCCGGCTGCCCCACCTTCAACCGACTCGATCTGAGTAAGGGTATCGGTGATATAGGTTTCTGCCATCAGCATGTTATCGCTGGAGCGTTTGATGATGTTCAGAATGGTGCTCATCTTGGAAATCTCTTCCAGCTGCTCGTTGACAAACCAGCGCAGGAATTCCTGAGAGATGTGATCACGCTCGTCCTGGGCAATGTTCATCAGGTTGTTGATCTGTTCCGTGACAGTTTCTTCCCAGGTCAGCGCAGCCTGAACAGCTTCTGCAGGGGAGGCAAATCCCTTTCTTGGTTTTTCAATTGCCGGGATGTCCACTTCCCCGCCGGCATCCAGCACGTAACGCAGGAGCTTCATTGCATGGAAGCGTTCTTCTTCGGCCTGGGCAAAGAAGATCTGCGAAAGTTTGAGCATATCTCCCTCATCAAAATAAGAAGCGATCTGCAAATATTCCAGGCTCGCGCCAAATTCATTTCCAATTTGCGCATTAATGGCAGATTCAAGTTTTTTACTTAGTAACATTTTTTAATCTCCTTGTAGAAATAGATTTAAATGTGATTGGCAATTTTCTATAGCCCACACCATTTTTCATAAAACTTATCACACCCATTAGACTAGTTGTCCGGGGGGAACCTTACACCTGACAGACGGGTTTTCTCTCGCAATTGGGTGGATGATGCGGGTAAAATGCACAATCTTGTTCAGTTTCTCCACACCAATCCCCAATCACCCAGTTAGTACCAACCCAGCAGCAACCCCAACAGGAACACCACCAGCATGGGGACGATCAGGCTGACATCGCCAAAGCGCTTGCGAGAGGGGATATAGCCCCACAGGAGCACAATTATCAAAAAAACCAGTAAAATCTTCATCCATACTCCATTTACTTACCTCCATTATACAAAATAATCACCCCTTCCGGTAAAACGAAAAAACAACGCCGGAATAGCGTTGTTTTATTAATTAAGGCGGATAATCGCCCGTTTTCCAATCGTTTGCGGCCCAGGCGCTATTTAAGCACCTCGATCCCTTCGCCTTCCAGTACCTCGCCAATCTGCCAAACGGGCTGCCCCATCTCCTCGGCCCGCTGTCTGAAGGCGTTCTGTTTTTCCGCCGGGACAGAAAGCAGCAGCCCGCCGCTGGTCTGCGGATCGTAGAGCAGCATTTCTTCCCACTCTTCCCACGCGCCGGTCAGGGTGACTCCTTTGTTAAAGTAAGACTTGTTATCATACGCCCCGCCGGGGAAGATATACTCCCGGGCATATTTTGCTGCGCAGGAAACAAACGGGATCTTCTCAAACTGGAACCGCAGCTTCACCCCGGAAGCCTCCGCTACCTCGGCAGCGTGCCCCAGCAAGCTGAAGCCGGTGATGTCTGTCCCGCCGCGCACCTTAAATTCCACGGCCAGCTCGGCAGCCTTTTGGTTGAGGGTTTTCATCCACCCGACCACCTCTGCCACATCTGCCGGGTCGGCCTTCTGCTGCTTGAGCGCCGTGGTGGTGGTGCCAAAGCCCAGCGGCTTGGTCAGGAATAGCACGTCCCCGGGGCGTGCGCCGGTTTTGGTGATCGTTTTATCCGGGTGGACCAGCCCGATCACCACCAGCCCGTATTTCGGTTCTTCGTCCTGAATGGTATGGCCGCCCGCCAGGGCAACACCGGCCAGGGCGGCGATCTCCGCACCGCCGCGCAGGATCTCCCCGCCAACATCCGGCGGAAGCGCGGGCGGCAGCCCGACGATATTCAGCGCCAGGAAAGGCTTCCCGCCCATGGCATATACGTCCGAAAGGCTGTTAGCCGCGGCAATCGCCCCGTAGTCCCTGGGGTCGTCCACCACCGGGGTAAAGAAATCGGTGGTGACTACCAGGGCACGGTCCTCGTCCAGCCGCCATATAGCGGCATCGTCCGGGTCGTCCAGTCCTACCAGCAGTTCAGGGAAGGATTGATCCCGAAAGACATCTTTGATTGGGCCCAGCACCTGAGCCAGCGCTTCTGCGCTTAATTTCGAGGCTCAACCTGCACAGCGGGAATAGCTGGTCAGGCGGATCTGTTTGCCGGATTGTCCGTCAGCCGGTTTGGTGCTCATGCACCACCTCCATAAAGGTATCCATAAAAAAACCTGCGGACAGTACTGTCCGCAGGTTATTATACTGCATCGGGAGGGCAAAACCATTCCCCCACCTGGACCTGACCTATGGGGTCAGCGTGGTGGTTCCGCCATCCGGCAGCGGCAGCAGGAAGGGCGTATCACCCGGCAGCAGCATCACCGAAATGTTCGGAGCGATCTTCTCGATGTACTGCAGCTGCAAGACATCCGGGTTGGCGGCAATCGCCTCCCCGAGGAGTTCCAATGCCTGTGCTTCCGCTTCCGCCTGGATCACGCGGGCTTCTGCTTCCGCATTCGCCTGGATGACCAACGACTGGGCCTGGCCTTCGGCGCGGATCACTGCCGCATCGGCCAGACCCTGCGCTTCCTGTCTGGCCTGTTCGGCCTCCTGGCGGCGCTGGTCGACCACAAAGGCGGCCTGCTGGGCAAGCTGCTCGGCGATCTGCTTCTGCTCTACCGAGGCGGCATATTCATCCGAGAAGGAAAGGTTGCGCAGCACAAAGTCCACCAGCACAAAACCTTCCGCTTCCAGGCGGGTGCTCATATCCGTTACCATTCTTTCTACCAGCTCTTGCCTTTTGGTGCTGTAGACCTCTTCGATTCCGTAAGCGGAGACCGCATCACGGATCACGCCGCGGGACAGGGTACGGATAAAATCGTCCCGGTATGTATTCTGCCAGTCAATGTGGACGGTGACCACTTTGGACGGGTCGATAAAAAAGATTACCGAAGCATCCACACGCACCAACTGGCCGTCAGCGGTTCGGGCCTCGATCGAGTCATCCCCCAGCCGGTCACCCTCTTCATGGGCAATCGACATGGTATACGTCTGACGGGAAATTGGGTATGTCACCACCCGGTCAAAGAAAGGCACAATCCAGTTCAGACCGGGTTGGAGCGCCTCAGGGCGCACACCGCCGTCCCCCAAAGCGGTGATCACCACCCCGCGTTCAGTCGGCTCGATGAAAACCAGCCCCGCTGAAAGGATATTCATCACGATTGCCAGGGCCAGGACGATCGAGATCATCGGCACCGTCCCCTTCACAGTCTTGTCGCGCGCGGCTCGCACCACGGCAAAAACGATCACGCCGAAAAGTGCAATCCACGAGAAGGCGGCCAGGCTTTTGACCACTGTGATCAAATTCATATTCTTCCTCCATTCTAAAGTTGGTAAAAACTCTCTATTTCATCATTATATCGGGAGTTTATTAAAGAATTATAAAACAGGCACCCCAAAAACCGCATACTAAGTATGGGGATTGCCGGGAAAGCGTCCCTTTCAGCAGTAACTTGCCTGCCGATTGCTGTGCAATCGCCCTGATCGTCCCCCCACAGGATTGCCCCCGTCCGGGAAGCATGCTAAACTGCAAGCATGCAGGCAAATCTCGGTAAAATCCTAGAAATTCAGCAAAACCAGGACGGCAGCCACCAGGGGATCATCGCCTGGCCGGAAAATGCCGGACACGTGCCTGCGGCCGGTCAATATATCCAGGCACATAATCCTAAAGAGGCATCCGCCCCTGCCGCCGTTTCCCTGTTTGCCGGTGGATTGCACCCCTTTGAAAGTGAAGGCCGCCACTTCCAGACCGCCCCGGGGATGCCCGAATCCTGGCTGCCGGGAGACACGCTCCTGCTGCGCGGTCCGCTGGGAAACGGTTTTTACTTCTCACCAGGGGTGCGCCGGGTCACCCTGGCCGCCTTAGGGCCCTTTGGTGCGCACCTGCTGCCGCTGGCCGGGGCTGTGCTGGCCGCCGGGGGAGAGGTCTCCCTGCTGATGGACGGCGATTTTCCCATCCTCCCCGCCAGCATTGAGGTGAGCCCATTGGCAGACCTGTCCGAAGCCCTTCACTGGGCCGACTACGCCGCCTGTGCGGTCTCATTGGAAGACCTGCCTATTGCCCGGGAGCAGCTCTCTGGTGCAGGCGGGCACGCCAATATGCAGGTGCTGGTGCATGCCCCCATGCCCTGCGGCGCGCTGGCCGCCTGCGGAGTATGCGCCTTCACTTCAAGTCAAGGGATATCCCTGCTGGCCTGCGAAGACGGGCCGGTGTTCGATTGGTCGCAAATCCGGTAATATATCTTTATCTGCCAGTCCTGGATTCCCCGGCGGATTGTATGAAAAATGCAGAATGAATGATTTTCAATCCGAGCAACAACGCTGCCAGTTCAAAACATCGGCACCTGGGCTTTAGGTTGGCTGCCAGTTTTCGACCCATTTGCGGATACTTCACTCTGTTCAGGTTGACACCATTTCCTGATCACTCGGTGACTGGGTGCCTGATCACGATCTCCTCTTACCAGGTGACCCCATTGGCTGCCAGATCGTGGACCAAAAGTTCCGTGAAGACCTCCGCCCCGTCCACATTCATATGATCGGAATCGCTGAAATATTCCGGATGGTCCCAATACAGATCGTGGTAATCCAGCCAGATCACATTATCCCGATCTGCAAATAAAGACTGCATTGTGGCAAAATGGTCGTCCACCGGCGCAAATCGCTCCGCTTGCTGGTAGTAAAGCTCCGTGACCGGATACCAGACAAACACGATCTGCACCTGGTGCGCCTCCAGCAGATCCAGCAAACGGTTGAAGTATACTACTTCCAGCGGGGTAATATACTCACGCCCCTCGAGATGGTAGGCGCTCCGTTCCGCGGCGATTTTCGCTTGGTCTTCCGGAGAAAATGAGGTAAATTGCTCATGGATTGGGCGGAAACCTTTGGTCATACCGGCAATTTCCCATGGCTGAGCCGGGAAAAGGATCGCCAGCGTTTCGTCCAGCCCGCCCAGATAAGCAAATTCCACTTTTACGAGCTCCCCGACCATGGGCAGCACGTCTCCCTGCTCCCGCCCGACTTCAAGGTAATCGACATACTGCGACCAGAATGCAAGGTCTTGCTCTGTAAATCTATCATACCGGTAGCTGGCAAATGTGTGCAGGTCCATTGGCATCACCACTACCTTGGGCTGGAAGTCCGGCTCTTCGAAAGCCGCTCGCAGCTTAAAATAGGTGTGGATCGGGCTTTCTCCCCTGCTGGAATAATTGTAGGAATCGGGCACCAGGGTATCGTTGAACGCATCCAACGCGTGCGAATCGCCCGCAACCAGCAGTGAGACCTGGTCTTTCAGCGTGTCGAACTTCTTGCGGGTATATTCATACACATACGGCTGACGGGTAAAACGCACATACGCCCGCATCAGCGCATGGTTCAGCGGGAGGAACAGCAGGATAAAGACCAGCAGGCGTAAAAAGAACTTGTTTCTCATCATCGGCCTAGAAACGCTCGTAGATGAACGGTTGGCTGCCCTCAAAATTACCCATGAACAGCATCAGGAACAGCAGCAAATACGCCAGCACCCACCAACCCCACTTTGGCAGTTTGGGCAATGGATCCAGGCGCAGACCAGCCACCCGGGCGAACTCCATCACCATGAACAGCAGCAGCAATACGCTCACCATCGCTGCCGTCTGCGAGTTAAGCAGCGGCGTCCCATCTGCTCCAGTGGCAATCTGCCGGAGGAAGGCCAGAGCGGCCCCCTCCGATGGCAAGCGGAAAAAGACCCAGCCGACCACCACAAACTGGAAGGTCAGCAGCACCTGCAAGCTGGAAAACACGCTCCGCCAAACTGGTTTCAGTGATTCGGTCACCTTTTTGCGCCAGCGGGCGGTAGCCGCAGAAAGCGCCAGCAGCACCCCGTGGTACAGCCCCCAGAGCAGGTAATGTGTCCCCGGTCCATGCCACACCCCGCTGACCAGCATGGTTACCACCGGGGGGATGAGCATCCCCCACAAACTGGCAGAGGGCAGGCCCCATTTTCGCAGCTGGCGCATGGCGGGGTAAAAGATATAATCGCGCAGCCAATGTGTCAGGCTGATGTGCCAGCGGTTCCAGAAATCGGTGATGTCCCTGGCAAGGAACGGCAGGTTGAAGTTCTCTGCCAGTTTCAGCCCAAACAGCCGCCCCAGGCCAATCGCAATATTGGAATACCCGGCAAAATCCTGATAGAGCTGCACCGCAAACAGATAGAGGACCAATACCAAAGATGCGCTGTTATAAGATTGCGGGTCGTCAAACACCGGGGAGATCAGCGCCGCCAGCCGGTCGGCTATGACAAACTTCTGGATGCCGCCCCACGCAATGCGGAACAGCCCGGTATACATGGGCGTCGGGATGGTCGCTTCTGGCTGGTGGATCTGCGGCAGCAGCTTGTTGACCCGCGTGATCGGCCCGGCTACGGTCTGCGGAAAAAAGGCCACCGAAAGCGCATACTTCCCCAGGTGCGTCTCTGCCTGCGCCTGGCCGCGGAAAACGTCCACCAGGTAGGCGAACACCTGCAAGGCGAAGAACGAGATCCCCATCGGTGCCGCCATCTCCAGCAGCGGGAGTGCAGACCGGTCCCGCCAATCGAACATACCGTTGAGCACTACCAGGCTGTAATTGAAATATTTGAACACCAGCAGGCTGCCCAGCGTCGCCAGCACCCCCGCTGCCAGCCACACCTTGCGCCGGCTGGGAGAAGCCAGCGTTTGCATCTGGCGCGCCGCAAAGTAGCTGACCAGCGTCACACCTCCCAGCACCCACAGCGCCTGCCAGTTCCACCAGGCATAAAAACAATAGCTGGCGGTCAGTAAGACCAGCCAGCGTATTGATTTGGGCACGATGCCATGGAGGATCAATACCCCCAAAAGGAAAAGCAAAAATGCAGGTGAATTAAACGTCATTCCCCGGCCTAAGAGGCTTTTTCGGCTACCTTTTCGCCATACTCCAGCAGCGCTTCGACCATCTCCGGGCTGCGCCCTTCGGCATACACCCGCAGCACCGGTTCGGTACCGGAGGGGCGGATCAGCAGCCAGGAATCGTCAGCAAGGATATATTTACACCCGTCAATCGTGGAAACTGAAACCACCTTCTCCCCGCCGATCCCGGCGGGAGCTTCATCTGCCAGCCGCTGGGTCATCTTTAATTTTTCCACCGGGCGGCGCAGGCGCAGGTCGGTACGGGCGTATTCTGCCGGACCAACCTCTTTCAGCAGGTCTTCCACCAACTCGTACAGCGAACCGCCGGAAGTCGCCACGATCTCCAGCAGCAGCAGGGACATCAGCACGCCGTCCCCCTCGGGGATATGTCCCTTAAAGGAGATTCCGCCGGATTCCTCGCCGCCCAGCAGGATATCCTGGGTCAGCATCAGGTCGGCAATGTAATTAAATCCCACCGGGGTCTCGTGGACTTCCAGCCCGTTCTTGACTGCCAGCCGGTCGATCATCCGGGTGGATGAAACCGTGCGCACCACCGCGCCGGTCATCTTGCGTTTTTCCACCAGGTGCTTGACCGAGAGCGCCATGATCTTGTGCGGATCGACAAAGTTGCCGCGCTCGTCCATCGCCCCGATGCGGTCGGCATCACCGTCCGTGGCCAGGCCCAGGGTGCCGTGACCCTGGCTGATCGCCCCGGCCAGCGGGCCGAGGAATCTGGCAATCGGTTCGGGGTGTACGCCGCCAAAGCCGGGGTTCATCTCGCCGCGGATCTCAAATACCTCGCAGCCCGTTCCCTGGAGGATACCCTTGATCGCCCCGCGCCCGGAGCCATACATCGAGTCCACCACCACCCGCACCGGGTTCTCGGCGATGGCGTCGAAGTCGATCAGGGTGCGCAGGTGGTCGTAATACATCGGGATGGGGTTAAAGCGTTCGATCAGGCCCATCTGCCGGGCAACGTCATAGTCCATCTGGTTGGGGCCGCGGCCGCGCGTCTCATTGTCGTTGAGGTAGACTTCCACCCGCCGGCACTGCTCACCGGGGGCCGAGCCGCCGTAGGCTGCCTTGAGCTTTACGCCGTTATAGCGCGGCGCATTGTGCGAAGCGGTGATCATCACCCCGGCCGCCGCGTTCAGCTGCGGGATCGCGTACGAGATCGCCGGGGTCGGGCAGTCCGACTGGGAGAGGTACACACGGAAGCCGTTGGCGGCCATCACGCGCGCCACGTCCATGGCGTAGCGGTCGGAGAGGAAGCGGGTATCGTACCCCACCACAATCCCGGGCTTGTCCCCATCCGTAGGGAGGGGGTCGCCGTTCTCGCGCAGGTCGGCCAGTAAGGCATCTGCGATCGCCTGGGTCACCAGGCGTAAATTGAAAAAAGTGAACGTATCGGAAATGACGGCGCGCCAGCCGTCGGTGCCAAAGTGAATGGGCATTGAGTTCTCCTGTCTGATCAAACAGCGTTCGAGATCGAACGAGGTTCGATAGTGCTGTGGAATGCCCCGATTTTAACATAAAACTAAGGGGGTACAATAAAGGAAAATGCTGCTGGCAGTCTGGAGGAGGCATCAATTATGGATACCAACGTTGAAACCCGATTCATCCAATTAAGTGATGAACGGCAAATCTCGTATTGTGAATACGGCGATCCAGAAGGGTCCCCTGTATTCTATTTTCACGGCACCCCAGGTTCCCGGTTCGAGCCCCATTTTGGAGACCAGGCGGGGAAAGATCACGGCTACCGTATCCTGGCACCAGACCGGCCAGGTATTGGGCGGTCGGACTATATGAAGGCAAGGAAACTGCTCGATTGGCCGCAAGACATCAGCCAGATTGCCGGCCAGCTTGGGTTGGACAAATTTGGCGTAATCGGCGTCTCTGGCGGGAGCGCCTTTGCCCTGGCTTGCAGCTATGCCATCCCCGAAAAGCTCCAGTTTACCGTGCTGATGGGAACCTGGGCGCCAGTAGCTGAAGAACCATCTCTCTGGAAGCAAATGGCGCCCCTCGACCAGTTTTTCGGGAAGCTTTCCGGCAGCTTCCCCTGGGCCTTTTATGGGCCTTTTTCCATGATCGGATATGCGGCCAAATGGCTACCCCCGCAGGGATTTGCTAAATCGCTGGAAAGTTCGATGTGCGCAGCCGATAAAACGTTATTGCAGGATCATGAAATTGCCCGCTTCTTTGCCAACGACATCAAAGAAGCTTTCCGTCAGGGGGTGCGCGGCCCGGCAGACGATGCTATCTTACTGTACCGGGATTGGGGATTTAAAATCAAAGAGATCCCCGGAATGGTCGAATTATTTCATGGGGAGGATGACAGGTTCGCCCCGTACAATTATGCTGTTTATTTGGACGAACAGATCCCCAACTCTGATCTGCATAGCTTTCCGGGACAGGGACATTTGTTCCTGATGAACCTGTTTGGCCAGGTGTTTACCCAGGTATCCCGCTCCTGACCAGCAATTCCATACACACCATTTCCACACCAACTCCATCCACGCTTGCACCCGCTGAAAAAATTGTTCCGTGCTAAAATCGAACTATGACCATCAGCACAGAAGAACGTGTCCAATTCCTGCGGCAGCGCCCCATGTTCCAGGAGATCGAAGACGAGTGGCTCTACCAGATCGCCGGGCGGATGAAGGAATTCACCCGCCGCTCGGGCGAGCTGGTCTTCTCGGAAGGCGAGAAAGGCTCGGTCTTCTACCTGATCTACGATGGGGCAGTGCGCGTCTGGACGATCGAAGATAAACAGGAGCGCGAGTTGGAGATCCTGGAAACCGGCGACAAGTTCGGCGAAGGTTCTCTGCTCACCGGCCACCGCCGCAACGCCTCGATCACTGCCCTGGAAGATTCCATCTTCCTTGCCCTGCCCGTGCAGGATTTTGACTGGGTGCTGGACAACTTCCCCCAGGTAGAAACTTACCTCGTCACACTGATGGAATCGCGCCAGCAGGCGCGGGACATGTACTTCCCCTGGCTGCACCAGGAAGAAGTCGTCTACATCATCACCCGGCGGCACCCCGTGCGTCTGTGGCTGGAACTGCTCAAGCCTGCGGGTGTGATGGCCCTCTCCGGGTTGGTGCTCTATTTAGCCAGCCGCACCGCTGTGGAGATCGTCCCCTATATCATCGGCTTTACTTTGTTATTTGTTTCCATCATATGGATTATCTGGGAGGTGATCGACTGGGGCAACGATTACTTCATCCTCACCAACCAGCGCATTGTCTGGCTGGAGCAGGTCCTGTTCTCCGCTGCTTCCCGCCGCGAAGCGCCCTTATCCGCCGTGCAGTCCGTGGACGTGAAGACCACCCAGCTTGGGCGTATATTGGGGTATGGCGACGTACTGGTGCGCACCTTTACCGGCACCGGCAGCCTCCGGCTGACCAATGTGGACAAGCCCAAGCAGTTCAAAGGCGAAATCGAAGAGCTGCTCATCCGCGTGCGCAGGAAAACCCAGGTAGTGGAAGATAAACGCCTGCGCCAGGCCATCCGCGAAAGCCTGGGCATGGAAGGCAATGCCGTCAAAGACCCGGTATTCCATACCCCCGTGCCCGAAGAGGAACACGCCCAAAAGTGGGCTGTGCTGCGCACCCGGGAAGTCTCCTCCGACGGTAAGACGATCACTTACCACCGCCATTGGTGGGTGCTGCTGAAAAAGACCTGGCTGCCGCTGCTTGGCGTGATTGGGGTGATTGCCGTGTGGGTTTACGCCGTCTTCCACGGCTACGTGCTGCTGGGGTTCAACCTGCCGGTGCTCTCCTTCTACCTGCTCTGGTTCGTGGCGCTGCTCTCCGTGGGCGGCATCCTGGCTTACCACTACCAGGACTGGAAAAACGACATCTACATGATCAACAAAGATGATATGCTCATCGACAGCGAAAAGAAGCCCTTCGGGGAAGAGATCAGCCGCTCCGCCCCGATCAAGAACATCATCAGCCTGGAGCATAACCGCAAGGGCATCCTGCGCCTGCTGCTCAACTTTGGCATGGTGCGCGTGGTAGTGGCCGATGCCACCCTGACCTTCTACGACGTGCACAACCCTGCGCAGGTCCAGCAGGATATCTACTACCGGCAGGAGCAGATCAAGATCAGAG
Organism: Chloroflexota bacterium; assembly: GCA_003250455.1. GTDB lineage: Bacteria > Chloroflexota > Anaerolineae > Anaerolineales > UBA11579 > UBA11579. The sequence continues at coordinate 11,721 of QKGK01000550.1, forward strand.
CCGAACAGGACGAAAAGCGCGGTGACCAGGAACATTTCTCCAAGTGGCTGCGCGCCTACCACGAAGTCTGGGAAGAAGAGCAGCGCCACAAGGATACCCGCTTCATGGCCGATGAAGTAGACGAAGAAGATTTCGAAGACTTCGATCTGGACCTGGACGAATTTTAAAAGCCAGCCCTTCCCCATTGATTTGGACCCCTGAACCCTTCACAGGGTTGCCCGGCCCTAAATTCTTCCTTATAAAGGAATAATTCCTACACGACCAGCACCACTTTTCCGGGCTCTTTGGTTTCGAAGCGGTAAGCCATGGCAGCGTTCGCTTCTTCCAGCGGGAAGGTGCGGTTTACTGTCACACTGATTTCCCCAGAGTCAATCCGTTTGGCTACCTCCGCAAGAATTTCAGCGTTTGGCCATGCGGCCAGTCCTTTGCTGATGATTCCCCGGCGCTGCGGTTCTTCCTGTGCGGGTTCCATTTCCAGAGATGTACAATAACGCCCGCCAGGTTGAAGCACATTATAGGATCGTTCCACATACTCGCCGGCGACCAGGTCGAGGACAACATTCACATTGTTGCAAATATCTTCGAATGGTTCGTCTACCAGAATGTAGCGGTCAACCCCGATTTGCTTGCCATACGCAGCCTTTTCTTTGATATCCACCCCATAAACAAAGAGACCCTCATTCTTGGAGAGCTGCGTAGCGATACTGCCCACATTTCCCGCCGCGCCAATGATCAAAATCCGCTGGCCCTCTTTTATTTCAAGCTGCTGGAACAGGGTGATCCAGGCGGCCATGGCTGGCAGGGGCACCCCCGCTGAAGTTATATAATCCAATGATTTTGGCTTGAGAGCCACCTCATGGGCCTTGACCGTTATATAATCGGCAAATGCGCCAGAACCAAGTGGGCTCAGCCCAAAAACAGCATCGCCTGGTTTCAGGTGGCTGATATTGCTGCCAACGGCAGCCACGTCACCGGCAAAATCCGTCCCCATTGTGAGCGGTGTTTTGGCCATTTCCTGTAGGTATCCTGCCTGTAACGCAGAATCAAATGGGTTAATCGAGGCTGCATGAATCCGTACCAATATTTCGTCATCACCTGGGTCAGGCTTGGGAAGTTCCTCCAACTCCATCGCTGCCCCCCAATTGTTTAAACGCATAGCTTTCATATCTTTTTCTCCTTTTTGAATACAAACCAAAGCGGATGTGAAGGGATCCAAAAATTTATCGGTTCGCCTGATTTGGTTTGTATTATGGTGATTAGAAAAAAGACTAACAGATTATTGGTTCCCCCTGGATGATCACGGTCTACCCCACTGGTGTAGAAACGCTAATGTTATTATATACTATTTCGATAATATTTATCCATTTATTCATTTATGCCCCCGATGTCATAATGGCAGGAAAAAAAATAGCGGCCGGTTCGCGTTTATTTCAACGATGAATTCCCCCAATCCGGTAATTTAGGTTAAAATATCCTCTATGGCAATATTAGAAATTGTAAAAGAACCCCATAAAGTACTGCACCGCAAAGCCAGGCCGGTCTCCGACTTTGGCCCCGAGCTGCAGCAGCTGATCGACGACATGGTCGGAACCATGCGCGAGGCCCCCGGCGTAGGCCTGGCAGGGCCGCAGGTCAACCAGCTTTTGCGCGTCATTGTGGTGGAATTTGGCGACGAAGAGGACGACGAAGCTCCTCTCAAGCTCTTTACCCTGGTCAACCCGGAGATCAGTAAGATGTCCAAAGAGACCGTCATGGGCATAGAAGGCTGCCTCTCGATCCCCGAACTGGTCGGAGATGTTTCCCGCGCCGTCTCGGTAACCGTCAAGGCGCAAACCCGCCACGGGCAGGTCACCAAGATCAAAGCCTCCGGGTGGCTGGCGCGCATCTTCCAGCATGAGATCGACCACCTCAACGGCGTACTCTTCACCGACAGGACAGATGTCATCTACCGCGTGGAAGACCTGATCGCTGCCGAAGAAGCTGCCCAGGCGGAAGAGGAAGAACTCATTTCCGGCGCACCAACCGAAACATCCACCTCGCTCGACTAGCACACCCATGCAGCTGACCCGCCTATCCCTCACCAACTTCAGGAACTTCGCGCGCATGGACGTATTCGTCCCGGACGGCACTATCCTGATCGTGGGGGATAACGCCCAGGGCAAAACCAGCATCCTCGAAGCGATCTATTTCCTGGCAACGCTTTCCTCCTTCCATGCCGGCAGCGACCGGGAGATGATCAACCTGATCGCCGGGCAGGAAAAGCTGGCCGTCGCCCGCATCGTGGGTGAATTTAAAAAAGGCAAGTCCAGCCACCGGCTGGAAGTGCGCATCATCCAGGAAAAGAATGGCAACGGCGGACGCGTGCGCAAGGAAGTGCTGCTGGACGGTGTCAAGAAGCGCTCCCGCGAGGCCATCGGCGCCTTTAATGCCGTGCTGTTCCTCCCCCAGATGATGCAGGTGATCGAAGGGCCGCCCGACGAGCGCCGCCGCTACCTGGATATGGCCATCAGCCAGGTGGTGCCGCAGGCCGCCTCCGCTCTGCTGGAATACAGCAAAGTGGTCTCCCAGCGCAATGCCCTGCTCAAAAAGCTGGCCGAGACCGGCGGCAACCCGGACCAGCTGGACTTCTGGGACGAGCGGCTGGCCAAACGCGGCGCAGAGATCATCCACCAGCGCATCCACACCATCCAGGAACTCGACCTGATTGCCGGGCGCATCCACCACGAGATCACCGGCGGCAATGAAGTGCTGCGGCTGGACTACCGCCCCGCCTTCGACCCGATGCCCGCTCCCGCAAACCAGCCTGCCCTGCTCTACTCCCCGCCCAACCGCTCCCAGATCACGGTGGAGAAGATCGAGTCCGGTTTCCTCCAGGCGCTGAAGGACAACCGCCGGATGGAGATCGCCCGCGGTGTGACCACCATCGGCCCGCACCGGGATGACCTCAGCTTCATCAGCAACGGCATGGATTTGGGCACCTACGGCTCCCGCGGCCAGGTGCGCACCGCCATGATGACCATGAAACTGGCCGAGATGCACTGGATGCGGGAAAAGACCGGCTACTGGCCGGTGCTGCTGCTGGACGAGGTGCTGGCCGAGCTGGATGAACACCGCCGTGCTGACCTGATGGGCCGCGTCTCGCAGAGCAACCAGTCCCTGCTCACCACCACCGATGTGGGCCTGTTCGACCCCGACCGGATTGCCGGATGGCAGCAGTGGCAGATCCGCGCCGGCACCCTCACCGAGGAAAAGCCCGAGGAAGTGTAAATTTCCCGTAAGCTCATATCTCCCTCAGACAAAATTCAACCACAGATAGACACAGATGCACACGGATGGTGATGTAAAAAAAAGCTGTTGTCAGGGTTATCCATCGGACATACCCTTGCTCCCAACATGGTTACCCGGCTCTTGGTGACTATCCGACGATCTGACAAACGACTACCAGACTAAGTGTAGGCAAATCGTGGGCAAATCGGGGGGAAAGAACTACGCCTGCCATCCCGTCCATTTGATTATGCAGAAAAAGAAACGTCTCTCCTGGTGGATCCGGATTCCCCTGGTTCTTGCCGTGGCCGCGTCCATCTGGCTGGGCATCATTGGAACACAGGTCCTTATAACCGCCAGCCAATCCAGCGCCAGCCCCGCCGATGCAGCCATTGTGCTCGGTGCGGCCGTGTATCGTGACCACCCATCCCCCGTGTACCGCGAGCGCATCAACCACGCCATCGAGCTGTACCAGCAGGGGCAGGTGGATGCCATTATCTTCACCGGCGGGTTGGGGTCGGGAGACGAGATCAGCGAGGGCGACGCCGGGCGGGAATATGCCCTGGCTGCCGGGGTACCGGATGCTGCCATCTTTGTCGAGAACACTTCCAGGAACACCGTCGAAAACCTGGCAAACAGCCTGCCGATCCTGGAAGCGCAGGGTTTTGAAACTGTCCTGCTGGTCAGCGACCCGCTGCATATGTACCGGGCGATCCTCACCGCCGAAGACCTCGGCCTGGATGCTGAATCTTCCCCCACCACCACCTCACGCTACCGCAGCCTGCGCACCCAGACTCAGTTCCTCTTCCGGGAGATCTACTTCCTGGCGATGTACCGCATCCTTACCGGGGTGATCGCGTTGGTGTAGGGGGACAGTTCACAGTTGACAGTAAACAGCTCACAGTTTATGAATTCAGCCATCCAGGATAACCATTAAAAAATCACAGATAAAATTAAAAGAACCTGATTACAGGAAATTTCAGTTGGTTGCGCTGCTCAATCATTTTCAGGGGATTTCTCGCTAACGTTTCCA
>QKGK01000109.1 GCA_003250455.1 Chloroflexota bacterium
ACCACCTCATTGCGCTCCGCCTGGGGCAGCTCATCGAGGCCATCCACCAGGATCAACGCTCGGGAAGTCTTCAGCACTGCCTCGAAGAAATCCATCAGCGAGGCTTCCACGATCATCGAAACCCGTTCAGCATAGGTCTGGTAAAGCGCATCCAGGGGCCTGGCTTTTTTGCTCATATCCAGCGCACCGGCATGGAAGCAGATCGGTACCAGTGCACCTAGATCGCCCACATCCGGGTGGCGGCGGGCGACCTGGGTCGCCAAATGGTGCAAAGCAAAGCTGCGCCCGCTGCCTGCCGGGCCCATTAGCAGGATGTTGCCGCCGGCAGACATCGCTTCGGGGAGAGTAATGGTTTTTACCTGGAAATGGCTGCCCACTTCGGGGATATCGGGCAGGTATGGAATGGCAATATCGGTGATCGATTCAGGGGGAAGCACATCACCGGGGATCACCGGCGGCGGCGGGAGAAGTAATTTTGGCGTGACTGCCAGCTCTTCCAGCGAGAACAGCAGGCCAGCCAGATGTTCCTGCGCAAACAGGCCGGCCACTTCCTGGCGGAAGCGCTGCTCTGCACCGACAGAAAGGCCTTCCCGCACGGCGCCGGCGCGTTCCCGCAGCGCTTTCCGCAGCAGGGAAAATGCCGGTTGAGCCTGCCTGAACAGCCACCAGAACACCGTCGCAGCGGCAAAGCCGATCCAGAATGAGAGCTGGTCTAAGCGGAAATTGAGCATAAGCCTGGTCGATTAACCGATGAGAATTCTTCCGCAAGTATCACAATGGGTGATCTTGCTGGGTAAGCGGGCAGACTGCGCCAGGGCCGCACTGAGCACCGCCCCGCAGGCCGCGCACGAGCCATCCTTCACCGCCGCCACTGCCTGGCCAAAGCGGTTCTTGCGGATCTTATCGTAAGTCGCCAGCAGGTCGGGTTCCACCTCGGCAGCAGTTGCGCTTCGTTCTGTCTCCAGGCGCTGCACATCCGCTGTAAGCGAGGTTTGTTCGGCGGAAAGGTCGCCAAATTGCGCCGCTACCTCTTTTTTGACATTTGCCAGGTCGATGTCCGCCAGTTCCTTGGCACTTTTTGCATCGTCATACAGGATCATAGCGTCAAGCTGGCGGTCTTCCAGTGTGGAAAGGTAGCGCTTGAGCGCTTCGGATTCCATCTGGAGGTCTTCCAGTTCTTTGGGATTGCGTACAGACCCGCCGTACAACGCTTCCTGGTTCTTGGCGATCTTTTGCTGCTGGGCCTGTACCTCCTGCTCTTCCTTTCTCATCGCCAGGCGGGCTTTGGTGAAGCGCTCTTCCGCCTTTTCTGCCTGCCGGGTGGCTTTCCTGACGGCCGAATTATCGTTGAGAGCGGCGTCTATTTCTTTCAATCGGCTGCGAGCCTGATCGAGTTGGGTATCTATGTCCTGCAGTTGAGAAAGAAGGCGTTTTTGGCTCATGCCTTGATTATAGAGGGTGTCCTGCGGGAGCGCAAGTGTTCAGCCTGACCGAGGTAGAAAACATGGCTTTCCCTAATAAAACAGGCTCTCCTCATTTGAGAAAGAGCCTGTTTTACTATATTATTTATTCACCTAATTTCCCGATGTCCTCCGCAGCTTTTCCATTTCCAGCTCATGCTCCAATGCTGCCAGCTGCTCCCGGCGGGCTTCTTCCAGCACAAAGCTGGGGGCCGGCTCGCCGATGAATTCCAGCGCCCGGGTGCGGGAGTAGCCCAGCTCGCGCACGGCTGTGGCGGCCGCCTCAATGCGGGAGGCCTGGTCGGCAGGCACGTCGGCGGTCAGCTCCACCTCCACCATCAGCCTGGACGGGTCCGCTTTGGCCGGGTCGAGCACGACCTGCTCCCCAACGCCATCCCGGCGGCGGGCATAGGTCAGCACCGGGCGGCCATCCAGGGAAATCCAGTCCAGCATTTGCATCAGGATATCTTCCAGCGCTTTTTCGGCCAGCTCTTTATAGGGGGAAAGGCTTTTCAGGCCGCTCTGCGTCACCAGGTTGAGCGTGGCAAAGGCCGTCCCTGAGGGAAATTCCCCGGTCTGCAGCACGCGCGGCACCGTGCTCTTGCCAATCCGCTGGCTGACCCGGTCGGCGATCTGCGCCAGGCCGGCATCCAGGCCGGGCGGGTCCATCGGCTCCAGCGAATGTCCGGGAGGCACATGCGCCATCCGTCCCGGCTCGCCGTAATCCACCTCCACCTGGTCGGTAGCGCCTTCTACTTTCATGCGTGGCGCGGCTGCATAGGCGATCACCTCGCTGGTCAGCAGGGTTTCGAGTACGTTTTGCGTCTCCCACTGGCCGGACTTATACACCGAATACAGCAGCGGGATGCGCTGTTCCACCGGGGATTGTGCCAGGGTCGTGCCGCCCACCCGCGCCACCCAGGGCAGGAACCCCAATCCATGGGGCTGGCGCACTACCTCCACCGGGGTCGCGCTGCCATCGATGCCTGCGCCGGGCAGCACCGCTGCAGGGTCCTCGTGCAGATAGGCCCACACTACCCGGTTCTCCTGGTCCATATAGTCGTACACGCTGGCATAGCGCAGACGGCTATCCTTCCCCTGCATCTGCTGTACGCCTTTGGCATTTTTGCCCCAAAAGGAGACCAGGTCAGCCACCGGCATCACCTGGCGGTAGAGCACCGCCTCTGCCATCCAGTCGGAGTAGCGCACGCTCACCTGCCGCGGGTTGCGCACCAGCACGGCAAAAGGGCCATAGCGGCGGGCTGCTTCCAGACTGCGGGGATTCCCCCCGGCAGCCCGCAGCGCCCGGATCTGGTGCGGCAAATAGACCACCTGGGCGACCACCTCATCATACAGCAGCGCGCTGAGGAGTATATCCCGCAGCACGGTCGCCTGACGGCGGCGGTTGGCCTGGTGGAACAACCCTGCCAGGGCGCGCTCCACTTCTTCTGTGGGCGTGGTTTTGTCCACTCCCAACCCAACCGGCAGTACCTTGATGCGCGGGTCTGTCCCCGAAAGCACCCGCACCCCGGCTCGCAGGGCGTCATGCGGGTCAGTGCTGATCACCTTGTGCATCCAGCGCAGTGCGCCGATCTCTTCCGGAAGCTGCCAGCGCGATTGCCACATGGCTTCCATGGCAGCCATCATCTGGTCTTTTTCAGCATCCTGGCGCAGCATCTGGTCAGCAAGCTGCTGATATTGCTCCAAACTTTCCATTTTTATTTCCCTCCTGGTTTAAAATCCCTGTTTTCACAGATTACGAATTTGTAAGTAATTCTCAGGTACTATTCACGTATTGTGTTATATGATTACGCGCTGGCTTTATCGCTACGGGACCACCACCACATGTTTTATTTTTGCCCTGGCAATCGGGTTGACTTCTTTCATCATCACGTACCTGATCCATGTCATTTTCAGCCTGGACGCCTACATCTATGACCTGCTCATCAGCTTATTCTTGCCTATGGTGATCGCACCGCCGATCCTTTTCTTCTTCTTCAGGACCATGATCGAACTCAACGAGGCCAAAACAGCCCTGGAAAAATTGGCCACCACCGACTCCCTGACAGGAGTCCCCAACCGGGCCCAATTCATCAAGCTGGCCAAGGAAGCATTGGCTGCTGCACCTCCCGCCCAACCGGTTGGCCTCGCCGTGATCGATATCGACCGCTTCAAGCTGATCAACGACTACTTCGGGCACCTGGCCGGCGACAAGGCCCTGAAGACGATCGCAAAAACCATCACCAGCCACCTCCGTCCTGAGGATATTTTTGGCCGCTTCGGCGGGGACGAATTCATCCTGCTGGTGCCAAATGCTTCCAGCACCGAGATCAACCGCATCGCCCAGGATATGCTGCAGCACATCCGGGATATCTCCATCGGCCAAAACGGGAACCAAATGCCCCTCTCGGTGACCATCGGGGTAACGGCAGGCGTCCCCGCCAATGCATCCCTGCGCAAGCTGATCGCCATCGCCGACAGCGCCCTGATCCAGGCCAAGCAGGCTGGCGGACACACCACCCGCTATGCCCAGCGGCCCTATCCCCTTCCAAAACCCACAAACGGATTGATGTTTTGATTTTTTGCCCGCTGTGGCAGCAGATGCGGCGCGCCTACATACAGCATCCAGTAGACCGCGTCCAGGGTGTCGTCGTGCGCCCCTTGCGGCCAGCTGACCCATTCCTGCTCGAAAGCCCGCAGGAAAGGCGTTTCCACGTCCGAGACCCACGCCCGGTTGAACTGGAACAGCGGGGCCATGCCTTTCTCAAAACGTTCGCCCTTGCTGCTGCGCCCCGGCTGCACCTGCTGGATCGGGAGGCGCGAGGTGCGCAGCATCAGGTGGTAGAACTCCTCCCCTTTTCCCACCGCTTCAACGCCGATCAGCTGGGTGGTC
>QKGK01000151.1 GCA_003250455.1 Chloroflexota bacterium
ACCACCGAGATTCAAAATTCAGTGACCAATCAAACGGAGGAGATCAAACACGGCGCAGCCATCCTGGCGACTGGCGCACAGGAATACCGCGGGGCAGAATATTCGTACGGAACAAGCTCCAAGATCGTTACCCAGCAGGAACTGGAAGGACTGCTTTCCCACCAGCCAGCTATTTTCTCCGGAGAGAAGTCCATTGCCATGATCCAGTGCGTTGGCCCGGCAGAGAAATACTGTAGCCGCATCTGCTGCACGGTGGCGATCAAGAACGCCCTGACCCTAAAGAAATTGAACCCGGCACTTCAAATTTTTATTCTCTACCGGGATATCCGCACGTATGGATTTAAAGAAAAAGAGTACACCAAAGCCAGAAAAGCCGGGATCATCTTCATGCGCTACGATCCGGAGAAAAAGCCGGAAGTAATCGTCAGCCCGGACGGGCAGCAGCTGGAGCTGAATGTATTCGACCGCTCCCTGCAGCGTGACTTCCGCTTGGCGCCGGATTTACTGGTGCTTTCCATGCCTTTGGTCCCCCGCCCGGAAAGTCGCGAGCTGGCGAATCTGTTCAAGGTCGCCCTCGATGAGCATGGATTCTTCCTGGAAGCACATGTCAAATTGCGCCCGGTAGATTTCGCTACCAATGGCATTTTCATGGCCGGGATGGCTCATTACCCCAAGCTGCTGGATGAATCCTTGATCCAGGCACAGGCTGCGGCCGCCCGAGCGGTGCGGGTGCTGAGCAGACCCTCGCTGACTGCCGGGGGGCAGGTAGCTGTAGTGACGCCGGAACTGTGTACCGGCTGTTTGACCTGCGTGCGGATTTGTCCATTCAATGTGCCGATCATTGACGCCAGCCTGAAAGGCATCGGTGGAATTTCCGGGGCGGCGTATATTGAAGCGGCTGTGTGCCAGGGATGTGGGACCTGCGCGGCAGAATGTCCGGCGCGTGCTATCCAGTTGATGCACTACACAGACGAGCAGCTCAACGCCAAGGTTGATGCGCTCCTAGATCCGTATTCAGTTTTCATACCTCTCAATCAGGTTACTTTATCAAAGGAGTTAGAGCCATGAGCGATGCACTTCAGGTGATTGCTTTCTGCTGCCAGCACTGTGCGTACGCGGCCGCAGACCTGGCTGGAGGGCTGCGCATGCAGTACCCGCCGGAGATCAAGGTCATTATGGTGCCTTGTACCGGCAAGCTGGACACGCTGACTGTTCTGGAAGCATTTGAAAAAGGAGCAGACGGCATTATGGCGGCGGGTTGACTGCCTGGCGACTGCCATTACCTGGAAGGTAATCTCAATGCCAAACGAAGAATTACATATCTCCAAGAACTGCTCACCCAGATCGGGTTAGAGCCGGAACGGATAAAAATGTTCAATTTATCAGCCGCAATGGCGAACACATTTGTTGTCGCTGCCGAGGAAATGACCGAGACCGTCCGGGCATTGGGCGCAAACCCGCTCAAAAAGATACCATCCCCCATAGAGGAGGACAAATTATGATTATTGCTGAACAGAAATCGCTTGATGAGATCAAAACGTTAATCGGGAATTCGGAGCGCGTCCTGGTATTAGGCTGCGGCACCTGCGTGACGGTTTGTTTTGCCGGCGGAGAGCGGGAAGCTGCCATCGTTTCCTCCTCGCTGCGGATGTCTACCAAACTGGACGGCATGGACAAGCACATACTCCACAAAACCGTGCAGCGCCAGTGCGAATGGGAGTACCTCGATCAGGCTGCAGAAGAGATCGGGAATGTGGATGTTGTACTTTCGTTAGGATGCGGCATTGGCGTCCAGGCGATTGCGGAGCATTTCCCGGATACCTGGGTGGTACCAGGATTGAACACCACCTTTTTGGGGATTCCAGTGGAGCAGGGGGTATTCGATGAACGCTGTGCTGCCTGTGGAGACTGCATCCTCGGCCTCACGGGTGGTATCTGCCCGATTGCCCGCTGCTCGAAATCACTGCTGAACGGTCCTTGCGGTGGATCGGAAGATGGTCACTGCGAAATTGATCCGGAAACGCCGTGTGCCTGGCAGCTGATCTATGACAGGTTGAGCAGCCAGGGCAAACTGGAAGTGCTGATGGATCTTCAACCGCCCAAAAACTGGAGCCATTCCAGGGACGGCGGACCAAGGCGTATTATCCGACAGGATCTCCGGTTGATCTTTGAAGAGGAGGTGTGATCAATGAGTAGTGAAAATGGACACCTGGCAGGGTCGAATTTGGAGAAAGTCCTCCGGGCAGGGCACTTTGCCGTAACCGGAGAGCTTGGCCCACCGCAGAACGCCGACAAAGAGGTCATCAGCGAGAAGGCAAAGCTCCTCAAGGGGTACTGTGATGCCGTCAATATCACGGACAATCAGACCGCCATTGTGCGCATGTCCAGCATTGCAGCCGGGCAGCTGGTCGTCCAGGCGGGACTGGAGCCGATCATCCAGATGACCTGCCGGGACCGCAACCGGCTGGCTATCCAGAGCGACTTATTGGGCGCTTATGCGCTGGGAATGAGAAATTTGCTTTGCTTGACAGGCGATCACCAAAGCTTTGGCAATCACCCGACGGCTAAAAATGTTTTTGACCTGGATTCGGTCCAACTGATCCAGATGGTGAAGGGAATGCGGGACGACTGCATGTTCCAGTGCGGAGACGTGATGAAAGGCGTTGAACCGCGCTTCTTCATTGGGGCTGCAGCTGCCCCGTTTGCGGATCCCATCGATTTCCGTCCCTACCGGCTGGCGAAAAAAGTAAAAGCAGGCGCAAACTTCATTCAAACCCAGTTGGTCTATGATATCCCTGCCTTCAAAAAATACATGCACAAAGTCTGCGAGCTTGGCTTGCATGAGAAAGTGTATCTGCTGGCGGGCGTCGGCCCGCTCAAGAGCCTGGGAATGGCCAAATATATGAAAAACAATGTGCCGGGCATCCTTGTGCCGGACGAACTGCTCGATCGCATGGAACAAGCCGCTGACCCCTGGAAGGACATTCCCTTCAAGGAAATGTCCAAGGAGGAAAAAGCTGCCCGTTCGGATGCCTGGAAAGAAGAAGGAATCAAGATTTGTATTGAACTGATCCAGCAGCTGCAGGAGATCCCAGGGGTGGCGGGGGTGCATGTGATGGCGATTGAATGGGAAGAAGCAGTCAAACCGATCGTTGAAGGTGCAGGGTTGTACCCGCGGCCAGAGGTCGGCGAGAAACAGCCGGTCTTGTAGCGGGAGGTGCCAATGGACGTATATGAAACAAAATCCCCCAGCACCACGGAGATCCACCCTGGCCTTGCCCGCCAGGTAATGGACGAAATCGGCGAAAATGTGTTCCTTTGCTACCGGTGTATGAATTGCACCAGCGGTTGTCCGGTCAGCAATTATTTCGATTGGCAGCCGAACCAGGTCATGCGAGCGGTGCAGCTGGGGCAGGAAGATATCGCCTTGAAATCCGAGACGATATGGTTGTGCGCTTCCTGCCAGACCTGTACGACGCGCTGCCCGCAGGGACTGAACATTTCCGGCGTGATGGACTTTCTGTGCCAGGAATCGGTCAAGCGAAATTTTAAACCTCAATCTCCTGAGGTGAGCAAGTTCAACCAGGCTTTTATGCGCGAGGTGCGGATTTGGGGGCGTCTGTATGAGTTAGGCCTGATGGCGGAGCTGAAATTGCGCACAGGAAAGCTCACCGACGACCTGGATTTGGGCGCAAAGATGATCCTAAGGAATAAACTGGCTTTCACTCCCAGCATCGGACGACCGGCGAAAAATGTGCGCCCACACAAAAAAGCTCACTCTGCGGTGGCCTACTATCCGGGCTGCTCTTTGCACTCCACTGCCCCGGAATACAATATTTCTACAAAAGCGGTTTGCGAAGCATTGGAGATTGAGATTGTAGAGCCGAAAGGCTGGGTGTGCTGTGGCAGCTCGCCGGCGCACAGGTATGCGCCGGAAGAAGCGCTCCGCCTGCCTGCCGAAAACCTTGCCCTGTTTGAAAATTATGGCTTCGATGAGGTCACGATGCCCTGTGCAGCCTGCTTCAACCGGCATAAGGCCGCCCAGTTCGAACTGCAGCAGCATGCTGAAAAATTGGAAGCGGTCAAACCCCAAACGGCCAATCCTTATCAAGGATCAATCCGGGTAAGCACTATTATCGAGTTCTTCCTGCAGCATCTTGGAGCCGAGGGGATCAAAGAAAAGGTTAGCAAACCACTGCGCAACTTGAAAGTGGTGCCCTACTATGGGTGTCTGCTGACAAGACCGCCGGAGGTGACTGAGGCGGCACACCCGGAAAATCCGACGGATATGGATGAGATCCTCAAAGCCCTGGGCGCTACGGTGCTGGATTGGTCTTATAA
>QKGK01000409.1 GCA_003250455.1 Chloroflexota bacterium
CTGTCCCCACTTCCAGCAGGGACCCGACCCGCCCGGTGATGCGGGCATACCCGGTGCTGGGTTCGGTAATGCGGGAAAGGATCTTCAACAGCGTGCTTTTCCCGGCACCATTGCGCCCGATCACGCCCAGCACCTGGCCGCGTTTGACCTCAAAAGAGACATCCTGCAGCGCCCACAGTGTTTCCATCTTGGGCTTCTTCTCGCCGCGCAGCACCCGGGCAGGCCACTGGGCCGCCCGCACAAGTGAATCACGGAAGGTAGGCGACCGGTCGACCACCGCGCCAATCTTGTACATCTTCCCCAAATTCTCAGTTTTGACTACAACATCGCTCATCGGGGCACCTCACACCATATCCGCAAAAGTGCGTTCCATGCGGCGGAAGTAGAAAAGTCCGGAAATGAGGAAAATCAGCCCTAACCCCACCGAAGTCACCAGCGCCAGCGTTGGCACCGGGTCTCCGCCCAGCAGCGCCCAGCGGAAGCCTTCCACCACCCCGACCATCGGGTTAATCATGTAGAGTGACTGCCATTTTGCAGGGATCTCGCTCAGGGGGTAAGCGATCGGGGTTGCCAGCATCCAGAACTGCGTGAGGAACGGGATGAAATAGCGCACATCACGGTAATGCAGGTTCCAGGCAGAAAACCAAAGACCAACCCCCAGCGCAACCACCAGGGTCAGCAGCACAAACACCGGCACCATCCACACAGAAGAGGGCAGCGGCACCTTGTAAAAGAACATCATGCCCACCAGGATAATAAAAGCAATGATGAAATCCACCAACCCGCTCAGCACCGATGAGATCGGGATCACCAGACGGGGGAAATACACCTTGGTGATCATGCTGCGGCTGGCAACCAGCGAACGGCTGGTGTCGCTAAGCGCCTGGGAGAACAGGTTCCAGGGCAGCAGCGCCGAGAAGGTGAACACCGGGCGGGGAATGTCCCCAGTGGAGATGTTGGCCATATTGCCAAACAGGAAGTTGAACACCACCATCTGCATCAGCGGCTGGATGATCGCCCAGGCCGCCCCCAGCAGGGTTTGCTTATAGCGCACCAGGATATCCCGCCAGGTAAGGAAAAACATCAGCTCGCGGTAGCGCCACAGGTCTTTCAGGTCGAGGGATATCCATCCCTTGGTCGGTTTAAGCAGCAGCGTTTCTTCGTTCATTGCCGGCTGCCGCTCGGATTGGTTTTGTTGAGTCATAAAGAACCTTTTGTTAATCAAACAAAATCAGGGAACTACCCTTAGTCAATGTTTGCCTGATTTTCGATAAAATATTCGATCGTATTGCGCAAGCCATCTTCAAAAGGCACTTTGGCCTCAAACCCGAAATAATCTTTGGCCCGCTGCACATCCAGTGCCCGGCGAGGCTGGCCGTCCGGCTTGTCTTTATTCCAAACGATCTCACCCTCGAAACCGGTCAGGCTGACGATCAGCTCCACCAGGTCCTTGATGCTGATCTCCATCCCGGAACCCAGGTTGACCGGCTCGGAACCGTTGTATTTCTCAGCAGCCAGCAGGATGCCTTCAGCGGCGTCCCCGGCATAGAGGAACTCCCGGGTAGGTGCGCCGGTCCCCCAAACCTCGATATGGTCGTCGCCGCGCTGTTTGGCTTCCACGCACTTGCGGATCAGGGCCGGGATGACATGCGAGGTCCGCAGGTTGAAGTTATCCCGCGGGCCATACAGGTTGACGGGCAGCAGATAAATGCTGTTATAGCCATATTGCTCGCGGTAGGCCTGCGACTGCACCAGCAGCATTTTCTTTGCCAGGCCATAGGGAGCGTTGGTCTCTTCCGGATAGCCTTCCCAGAGATATTCTTCCTTAAAAGGAATCGGCGTGAACTTGGGGTACGCGCAGATGGTGCCGATGACGACAAATTTTTCCACGCCCTTTTCCCAGGCACGGTGCAGCAGCGGCACGCCCATCATCAGGTTCTTGTAGAAAAAATCCGCCGGACGCTCGCGGTTTGCACCGATCCCGCCAGCCAGGGCCGCCAGGTGGATGATCATATCCGGTTGGGCGTCATCCAGCATCCGTTCCTGGTCTTCCGGTTTGGTCAGATCGTAATTTTCAACCCGCGGGACAAAAACATCCTGCACGCCGCGTTCGGCCAGCCCTTTCAGTACAAAAGAACCCAAAAATCCGGCCCCGCCGGTCACACACACACGTTTATCCTGCCAAAAATTCGTCATTAAATCCACCTTTCTGGTTCACCAATTAAGATTATTCCGCCGCTTCAGGGAAATGCAGAAACACTTTGGACCCGCGCACTTCCAGCATAGGCACATCCGGATCTTCCACCACGTCTACCCCCAACTCCAAACAGGTCAGACGGCAAATATCCATGATATCATCCGGGCCCTGGTCGCTCACCTTGATACGGATTCTCTGGTATCCATCGTCTTTCAGCTCGCCCAGCAGCTTGCTGACACGTTCCCGGGTTTTGCGATACAGCATCATCGACCATTCAATATACTGCACGGTCAGACGGGCGCGCAATGCGATCCCGCTGGGAGTGATGATATAGCGCAGTTTTTTCCGCTGGGCACGCTTGACCTTCACATATCCTTTTTCCACCAGCCGCTTGATATGCCAGTTGACGGTTCCCACAGCAACCCCAAGCTGGTCTGCCAGGGTGGCCTGGGTGATGTCCGGATTCGCCTCAATCGATTCCAGCAGGTTCAGTTCTCGAACTTCTTCAAAATAAGGTTCCATAAAAAAATCGCTCCAAAATTCAGCGGATGAATTATAACAGCGCAGGCAAATAAATCAAGGGGTCTCTTTTCCCTGCAGTCGCACCCAATCCCAAAGCAGGTACAACCCCGCAGTCACCAGCCCAACCCCCACTTTATCCAGCACGGTGCCCGAACGCCAGGGCGCGGCAGTGTAGCGGGGCAGATACCACATCAGCACCCAAAAGACGATCATCCCGGCACTCACCAGCACCCGCCGCAGCAAAGCATCCTGCTGCTTTTTTTGCTCTAAAACCGCCCAGGCGGCCAACCCCAGCTGGAATGCGGCGAACCCGGCCCGGTAGCGCGGGTTATCCCACAGGTCGCCCCCGGCCCGGTAAGCGGCGATCAACGACACCAGCCAACTGCCCCACAGCAGCATCCCTGCAGCAGAAAACCAGCCCTTTTTGCGGATCACCAGCAGGGAGGCATACAACAGCAGCGCCAGAACGATCGTCCAGCCGACTGCGCGATAAATCCCCAACGCCCGCCACAGCCAGGAATCCCCCTTCCCGAGGATAGCGGCGGGCAGCAGGGGACGCACCACCCCGTACACTACCAGGAAAGGCGTGTGCAGCGCCGCAGGGATACGGTCAAACATGGCCTGCACCACGCCGGAATAGGTTTCGGAAAGCCCGCTCTGGAACTCGCTCATTCGGGACAACGCATCCCAAAACAGCTTGCTGAGGAAAACCGCCCCCACACCCCCTACGGCCGCTGCAGCCCACTGCCATGCGGACAGCTTTTTGCCTGCCCATTGCTCCACCCACAACCCGAACAGGAACAAACCCAACACCATCAATAAAAGCAGTACATATGCCCAGGAGAACGCAAGAGTAAATGCAAACAAAAGCAGAAAGACCCCGATATCCGCCTTTCGCCGCTCCTGCCAGAAGCGCAGGAGCAAAAATCCCAGCGCGGCGCCCAGGGGAATGGTAAAGGCTTCGCGCATGTGCGCCCCGCCCAATACGACTGCCTCTGGGTAAACTGTCAGGCCAACCGCTGCCCAGGCCGCCGCCTGCTGACCCCACATACGGCGGGAAAACGCCCACAGGTAAGCCGCCCCGATCCCGGATACCGCGCTGGTCAGCACCAGCACCAGCTGGGGCAAATGGACATCCCCGCCAAGGTAGCGGTACATCCATGCGCTCAGGTACAACATCCCGCCGTACTGGTCGTGCGCCGAATACCCCCGGAAAGCTTCGATCAAAGGTTCGCCGGACTGCGCCAGGTCCCAGGCCTGTCCATCCCGCAGGAAGGGGTCGAACATGATATAGCCGGCTTGCTGCTGGTCGGTGGGGTAGCCCCACTTGGGCAGCGCATAGAACCAGAAAACGCCCAATGCCAGCCGGAACAAGACCGCACCCAGCACCAGCCAGGGCAGCCAGCCGGGTAGTTCCTCGCCGCGCAGGTGGGTAAATGCCGCCCAGCCCAACAGCAGCGCGATCAGCGCCGCCGCCAGAAAGCCAGCCCATCCCGACACCGAGGCAAAATTCTGCGAGATCCATGCCAATAAAAAGGATAGGGAAACCGCCCCTATCCCCATCCCTGCCAAGGTAAATCCTTTCCGAGTGGTCATCACAGCGTCC
>QKGK01000296.1 GCA_003250455.1 Chloroflexota bacterium
TACTCGACTATTCAACCAGCCAACTATCTAACCAGCTAACTATCTAACTAAAATGCCCCAATCCTTCCTCTCCGCTGTCCACCTGTTTTTCTTCGATGACGACCTGACGCTGCTTTCGCTGCGCGAAAACACCGGCTACATGGACGGCTATTACAGCGTGATCGCCGGGCACATCGAGCCGGGAGAGACAGTGGTGCAGGCCGCCGCCCGTGAAGCCTTTGAGGAAGCCGGGGTGGTGATCGTGCCCAAAGATACCGAGGTAGTGGGGGTCATGCACCGGCGGGACGGGGACGAGCGCATCGATTTCTTTGTGCGCGTGCATGCCTGGGTGGGGGAACCACATAACCTGGAACCGGATAAATGCGCCGACCTGGACTGGTTCCACCTGGACGCGCTGCCGGACAATATAGTCCCCTATGTATTCCGGGCGCTGCTCAACTACAAGAACAACCGCTGGTTCGACGAATTCGGCTGGGTAGAATAAGGGGCGTTAATCCCGCCGGGCCAGCAGGCTGCTGACCAGCATAAAAACTACCAGCGAAGCCAATATCAGCACCACGCATCAGGGGGAGTTCAGGGAAACGCAATGGTTATAAATCGCTATCCTATTATCATGATTGGGCAATCCTTCTTCGGTTATAATCCACACCGTGCCGACACCGTTCTACCACCTGAGTATCGCCGATCAACTGCTGGAAGGGGAGACCCTCCCGGAGAATCTGCGCATCTTTCTGCAGGAGCAGCGCGGTGCATTCTACCTTGGCAAGACCGCCCCGGACGTGCAGACCCTCTCCGGTCAGTCCCGCCCGGAGACGCACTTCTACACAGTCCCGCTGATAGACCGCACCCCGCCCTGGGAGCGCATGTTCGACCGCCATCCACTGCTCAGCCAACCCGGCAAGCTTACCATGGAGCAAGCGGCCTTCATGGCGGGCTACATCTGCCATTTGCAGGCGGATATCATCTGGATCACCGACCTGTTTGTCCCCTACTTCCTGCCGCTGCTCACCAGGGGGCGCAAGCAGCTCGGTTACCTCCACAACGTGCTGCGCTCCTGGCTGGACGAGCAGATCGTCCCCAACCTCGCCGGGGATGTCAGCGTCCAACTGGAAGGCGTGCAGCCCAACGGCTGGCTGCCTTTTGTCCAGAGCCGCTACCTGCTGGACTGGCGCAGCTATCTCTCGGGTCAGCTTGCGCCGGGGGCCAAAAGCCAGACCGTGGAAGTGTTCGCCGCCCGCGCCCATATGCCCGTGGAGGCCTTTCTCGACCTGATGCACTCCGATGTGCGCATGGAAGCCGAGGTCTTTTCGGTCCTCCCGCAGGAAGTGTTGGTAGAATATCGTCAGAAGCTGATCCAATCCAATATTGAACTATTGCAGACCTACCTGGCGGACATCACCTAGAAAGGTTCCCGATGAACAACCCAAACACCCATCTTTCCATCATCCTCCCTGCCTACAACGAGGAACGCCGCCTGGCTGACTCACTGGAAAAGATCGTCTCTTTTCTCCAGCAGCAAACGTATACGTATGAGGTCCTGGTAGTCGAGAACGGCAGCACCGACCGCACCCTGGAGATCGCCCAATCGTTTGCCGAGCGGCTCTCTTTCATCCACGCCATCCACGAAGAGGGGCGCGGC
This sequence comes from Chloroflexota bacterium, assembly GCA_003250455.1. Lineage (GTDB taxonomy): Bacteria > Chloroflexota > Anaerolineae > Anaerolineales > UBA11579 > UBA11579. The sequence goes on from QKGK01000296.1 coordinate 1,640, forward strand.
AAGGGGCTGGCAGTGCGCCGCGGGATGCTGGATGCGACTGGGGATTTTCGCTTCATGTGCGACGCCGACCTTTCCATGCCTATTGAAGAAGTCAACCAGTTCCTGCCTCCCGGCGCCCCGCCTGCCGAGATCATCATCGGCTCGCGTGAGGCTGTAGGAGCGGTGCGCTACAACGAACCCGACTCCCGTCACTTCGGCGGGCGTCTGGTCAACCTGTTCATCCGCCTGCTGGCCCTGCCCGGCCTGCACGATACCCAGTGCGGCTTCAAGATGTTCTCCGCCAAAAGTGCGGAAGACCTCTTCCGTGTACAGCGTTTGGGAGGCTGGTCTTTTGATATTGAAGTGCTGTTCATTGCCCGCAAGCGCGGATATTCCATCGCCGAGCTTGGTATCCCCTGGTACTACGCTGAATTCAGCCACGTCAGCCCGGTGAAAGACGCCATCCGCATGGTCGTGGATATCCTTTCCATGTGGGTGAATTATTTCAACGGTGCCTACCGCTCCCCCCAATAACCAGATGCCCCGCAAAAAATTCGACCTTTCCACCCTCCCCGATTCGCCCGACCTCTCCTTCGAGACGGCCCTCTGGCAGACCGGGGTGGTTAATATTGGCGGGGTGGATGAGGCCGGGCGCGGCGCGCTGGCCGGTCCGGTGTCCGCCGGGGTGGTGATCCTCCCGCAGGACGAAACCTTGCCGGAAATTCTCAGCGGGGTGCGCGACTCCAAGCAGATGAGCGCCAAACAGCGGGAGCAATGGGCAGAACAGATCCGCCAGACCGCTGTGGCCGCCCAGGTGGGCTTTGCCGAACCTGCCGAGATCGACGAACTGGGGATCGTGCCCGCCACCCGGCTGGCAGCGATGCGCGCCATGGCACAGATCTCCCAGACTCCCGGACACCTGCTGATCGACCATTTAGCCATCCCCGGGGCGGGCCTGCCGCAGACCTCGCTGGTCAAGGGGGACTGCCGCAGCCTGAGCATTGCCGCCGCTTCGGTGCTGGCCAAGGTCGCCCGCGACGCCCTGATGGTGGAACTGGACGCCCAATACCCTGGCTTCGGCTTTGCCGGGCATAAGGGCTACGGCACCCGCAAGCACCTGGCTGCCATCGAGCAGCTCGGGCCTTCCCCCATCCACCGCATGTCCTTTGCGCCGATCCGGAAAGACCCGGAGCAGTTGGAGTTGCTGTGAGATATCAGGCACCGGGTGATGAGTAACGAGTAACGAGGCACTGAGTAGCAAGGCACCGAGTAACGGGGTAACCAGTGACGAGTAATGAGGCACCGAGTAACGGGGTAACCAGTGATGAGGCGCCTGGAAAATTGTGTGACATATAGCCCCCCTGATCCCTAGTTGCCTGGTTGACTGGGTGCCTAACCAGCTAACTACCAAACTAACCTACCCCCACCTGCGGCTGCGCCGCCGTCCTCCCCTTTAGAAAAGGGGAGGACCAATGCTTACCCAGATACTATTGAACCGCACGTCCCCTTAGTGAACAGGCACCGAGTAACAAGGCACCGGGTGGTCAGGAAGTCTCCTGGATTTTTCCATGTCCCTCGTTACCAGGTGCCTTGGAGCCTAACCGCCAAACAAAACAGGCACCCGGAGATCAGAGGGCTTTCCATTCCCTCATCCCTGGGTGCCTGTTCACTGTCAACTGTTAACTATCAACTACCTGCTGTTCTCCGCCTCGATCAAATTCTTCACGCTGGGGTCCACCAGCCCGCCGGAGATCACCTCGCGCACGGTGTCCACTTCCACCCCGTAGCCATACAGCTTGACCACGTCCTTGACGGAGAAATCGCTCAGGCCGGCATCCTGCAGGCCGCGCACATACTCGGGCGGCACATCGTTATTGAACAGCCGGATGAGTTCCTTTGCAGAGAGATCTTCCGGCCATGCTTCGCGCATCTCGCTGGCATACATGCCGGAAATGCCGTGGTCGAACAGCCGGCGCATCTCCCGCAGGTCAAGGTCCTGCCCAAAGGCTTCCAACAGCTCACGGGCATCCACCGCACGCACGCCGCTGACAAATGCCCGGATGATCTCATCCACTTCAAAATCAGCGTTCATCTCCACCATCTCGCGGATAAAATGCGGTGAAACGCCCTGGATGTGCATGGCCACGATCTCATCGAGTTCCACTTCCAGCCCGGTTTCCATTACCTCGCGCACATAGCGGGGCCTGATGCCGTGGATGCCGAACTGCACCAGATCGTCAATCTCAAAGGTCAGGTCGGTCTCCACCAGTTCCTTTACCATAGAGGGGCGGATATTGTGGATACTGAACTGCACCAATTCGTCCGGGCTGAGCTCCAGCCCCAGATCGCGCAGCTCGCGGATGAACTGGGGGCGCACGTTATGGATACCGAACTGCACCAGGTCGTCGATCCCCAGTTCTGTGAAGCCCATCTCGCGCAGCTCCCGGATATACTGCGGGCGGATATTATGGATGCCCAGCTGGACCACTTCATCGATGCCAAGGTCATTAAACCCAAGTTCCAGCACCTCCTTGATCAGCAGCGGCGAAATATTATGGATGCCCAATTCGACGATCTCTTCCACGCTCAGATCCTGGAAGCCCAGGTCGCGCAGCTGGCGCACCAACTGCGGGCGCACGTTGAACGTCTTCAGCCGGGCAATATCGTGCGGGGTCAGGCCTTGCAACCCTTCCTCCCCCAGC
>QKGK01000340.1 GCA_003250455.1 Chloroflexota bacterium
CTTCCGGGGGAAAACATCTCTTTTTCTCTTCAGATTACCCATGCATTTCCCTAACAAGTTTTTTACATCCGGATACTAGAATACTTTCAATAGGTCATTTTGCATTGGTGCTCCAAAAAAGTTACACCCGGTTTTCTATCTATCTACTCCCAATGCAAAATGGAAAGGATTAAAGGTACAAGGATGAACAAAACAAAAACAAACCTGGTTTTGGACAGTTTGCTGTTCGTATTATTTATCATTGCCTTCTGGCTGGACCTGACCGGCCTGGGCGTGCATCAGTGGCTGGGCGTGGCGATCGGAGCGATAATTGCTGTTCACGTGCTTCTGCATTGGAAGTGGGTTAAGAATGTCACGGCTCGCTTTTTCGGACGTACCTCACCCCAGGCCAGACTTTACTACGTGGTGGACGCGGCATTATTTGGCGGTCTGGCGCTGATCACCCTGACTGGGTTGGTGATCTCCTCCTGGCTGGACCTGTCGTTAAACAATTACCTGGCCTGGCGTGCGGTCCATGTGGACGTTTCGATCTTTACACTGGTGGCGTTGGTGGTCAAGATCGGGATGCACTGGCAGTGGATTGTCAAGACGGCCAGGAAATATTTCCAGGTACAGGTGCCGCAGCCTGCCAGCCAGACTGCCCTGCAGCGCTACCGGACATCACCGGTTCCTGCTGCTGCTTACCAACCGGTGAGAAATGATACTGGTGTCAGCCGCAAAGAGTTCTTGCGGCTCATGGGGGTAGTCGGCGTTTCGGCTTTTGTCTCAGCGCTGGGCGTGATGGACGATGAAACCGCCTCCGCACAAACCACTTCAGATTTGACCAGCGAGATCCTCACGCAGGAAGCAGTCAGCCAGGAAGCTGTGGTGGTGGAACCGACCGCAACAACCGAAGCCACGGCCACGACAGAACCTACCGCAACGACTCAAATAGTGGAAAGCACCGCCACTGAAGAGACGACCATCTTTTCTCAGCCAGTGGCCGACAGCGCTACAACCACAAGCCAGTCCAGCAGCTCTTCCTGCGTCGTGCGCTGCAACCGGGGATGTTCGTATCCCGGCCACTGCCGCAAATATACGGATTCGAATGGGAATGGGAAATGTGATTTAGGGGAATGTGCCTGATCCGGGGAATTAGCCGGACAGGAGCTGCAATTGCAGACCGCTCCTGGTCTGTTACGAGAGCTGGAAGCCGCTAACCGGCGAAGTCTTCCAGCTCTCCTTGCATGTTCAGCTGCTGTACTTTGAGATCAGCGTCATCCAGTAGTTTGGTGCAGTATTGATAAAGAGATTGCCCGCGTTCGTAGAGCGCCAGGGCTTCTTCAAGGGGTTTGTCGCCAGTTTCCAGTGCGCCGATCACGGTCTGGAGTTCACTAAAGGCTTGTTCGTAGGTCAGCCCTTCGATCTTTTTCTCATCTGTCATTTTCTTCTCCATCATATTCTGCATGTTTTACTTCTGCCCGGAATTCGCCATCGCTCACCTGGATACGCAGAGGGGCATTGGGGGATACGTCTGCGGTGCTCGTGACCAGCTTTCCCCTTGTGCTGACAACTGCATAGCCGCGCTTCAGCACGCCTGCCGGGTTGAGGGCGGTAAGCTGCTGCACCTGGCCGGAAAGCTGGGCGCGCACCAGGCGGAACTGCTGGGCAGCGGCGCGTTCGCCGCGCCGGATGAGCTCATCCACTTGCTGGCGGGCGGAGGTAAGTTTGTGCTGCGGGGAAACACGCTCGAAGCGGTAATAGGTCTGCTGCAAGGTTTGCTGCTGTTCGGCAAGCATCTCCTGCGTGGCTCGGGTGAGCGCATCCCGGCGTTCCAGCAGGATGCCGCGCAGCTCCATCTGGTCGGGGGAGGCCAGCTCGGCGGCGGCGGTGGGGGTGGGGGCGCGCAGATCGGCGACAAAATCGGCAATCGTGAAGTCAGTTTCGTGGCCCACGCCGCTGATGACCGGCGCAGCGGAAGCGGCAATTGCCCGGGCGACCAACTCTGAATTGAACGCCCATAAATCCTCAATGGAACCGCCACCGCGCCCCACCAGGATCACATCCGGGTGAGCGTATTCGTTCAGCCGCAGGATGGCGGCCGCCACCTCCGCAGGGGCAGAGTCGCCCTGCACGCTGGCCGGGGCCAGCACCACAGAGGTGAGCGGATAGCGGCGGCGCAGCGTGTTGAGCATGTCCCGGAGTGCTGCACCAGTGGGGGAAGTGACAATGCCAATTACGGCCGGAGCAACCGGGATAGGCTGCTTGCGTTCCTCGGCGAACAGCCCTTCGGCTTCGAGTTTATTTTTCAGCCGTAAAAATTCCTGGTAGAGCTGGCCTTCACCGGCGGGGCGGATCTGGTCGGCGTAGAGCTGGTACTGGCCGCCGGCTTCGTACACGCTGATACTGCCGTGCACTTCCACAGCCGTGCCCTCCTGCGGCAGGCTGCTAAGCCGGGAAACCTGGCTGCGCCACATGACGCACTTCAGGGCTGCCTGTGCATCTTTGAGGGTGAAATACAGGTGTCCAGACTTGGGCAGCGAAAGGTTGGAAACCTCGCCGCGGATCCAGATATCCTGCAGGGTGGTATCCGATTCCAGCAGCTCCCGCAGGTAAGCGTTGACCTCAAATACGGAAAAGCTGCTTTTTTCGGGAGGGGAAAACATGGGTACTTGCATGGGTAGAGGATAATGCCGAAGGGGGGAGACTGTCAAGCTGCTGGCGGAAATGGTCAAGTAAACGGAGGGAAGATTGCACTTTTTTCAGGCATTGGTACCATTTTCTGCCAAGACCGCCGCATTCTGCCAACCTGTTTGGGAAAAATGCAGACACTCTGCTAAAATAGAGATGGTTCAACACGGTTTGGCAAACTCAACCGGACATTTATAGAATGGGAGAACAATGAAACATCTCTGGTCACCCTGGCGGATGCGGTATCTTTATGCTTTGAAGAAGGACGGATGCGTGTTTTGTCATGCTCTCAAACAGGAAGATGGACCGGAGAACCTGATTGCCTTCCGGGGGGAAAAATCGTTTGTGATCCTGAATGCGTTCCCATATACCAGCGGGCATCTGATGGTAATCCCCTACAAGCATGCTTCGGATATTACTGAGTTGGACACTGAAACCAGAAGTGAGATGATGGAACTGGTAACCAAAGCGACTCAGGTGCTGCAAACGCTTTATCACCCGCAGGGATACAACATCGGGATCAATATGGGGGAAGCCGCCGGGGCAGGCATCGCCGAGCATATTCACATTCACATCGTGCCGCGCTGGAATGGGGACACCAACTTTATGACCGCGGTAGGAGAAACGCGCGTCCTGCCGGAAGAGCTGAGCCAAACCTATCGCCGGGTGAAAGAGACCTGGTAAAGCCCCCCGGTGCAAAATTAACCAGACCAAAATGGAGAAAGCAATGACAGATGAACAGAAACAGGCTGTGATCTTAAGCGCAGTACGGACGCCGATCGGACGTTTTTTAGGCGGTTTGAGTTCGATTCCGGCGACCCGTCTGGGTGCGCTGGTAGTGGAAGAGGCTGTTTCCCGGGCTCATATTGAAGACCTGAGCCGCATTGATGAAGTCCTGATGGGGTGTGTTGTCCCTGCTGGGTTGGGGCAAAACCCGGCCCGCCAGGCGGCCATCTTTGGCGGGCTGCCGGGCAGTGTCGGGGCAACCACGATCAACAAGGTATGTGGTTCCGGGCTGAAATCCATCATGCTGGCAGCGCAAGCTGTCAAAGCAGGGGATGGGGATTTGTTTGTTGCCGGGGGGATGGAAAACATGAGCCGGACGCCTTATCTGGTGCATGGGCGCAACGGAGAGCTGCGCTATGGCCACCAGCAGTTGGTGGACGCCTTGCAGTACGACGGCTTGTGGGATCCTTTTGAAAATTGGATCATGGGGGAGGCGGCAGATTTTATTGCCGAAGAATATCATGTTACCCGTGAAGCAATGGACGAACTTGCTTTTCGCAGCCATCAAAAAGCGATCACGGCGATTGAGGCGGGGAAATTCAAAGAAGAGATTGTCCCTGTGGAAGTGAAAGGGCGCAAAGGGGCGGTGACCGTGGTGGACACGGACGAAGGTCCCCGGCGGGATACCTCGCTGGAAGTGCTGGCAAAGCTGCGCCCGGCCTTCAAGGAGGATGGCAAGTCTACTGCCGGGAATTCTCCCGGGTTGAGCGATGGCGCTTCGGCAACGGTGGTATCCAGCATGGAGCGGGCCAACCAAATGGGCATAAAGCCCCTGGCCAGGATCGTCGGGTATGCCCAGCGGGCGGTCGATCCCCGCTATATCTTCATCGCCCCGGCACGGGCTGTCC
>QKGK01000023.1 GCA_003250455.1 Chloroflexota bacterium
GACTGCCCCCGGACCGCCGAGCATGTCGGTCAGGTGGCTGAAGTGGCTGCAGAATTGGCCCGCCGCTTCGGCGTGGACGAGACCCAGGCCGCCCAGGCCGGATGGCTGCACGATATCAGCGCTGTTTTCCCCAACCACGAGCGGCTGGCGGTCTCGCAGGCGTTGGGGCTGGAGATCCTCCCTGAGGAGGCGGAAGTGCCGCTGCTGCTGCACCAGAAGCTTTCGGCGGTAATCGCCGGGCAGCTCTTTGGCGTGCGCGATGAAGGCGTGATCCAGGCAGTCCGCTGCCATACCACACTGACCGCTTCGCCCAGCCCGCTGGATGTGACCCTCTTTGTAGCGGATAAGCTCGCCTGGGATCAGAAGGGCGAGCCGCCGTACGCTGATGCGCTGGTGCAGGCGCTGGAAGATTCTCTGGAAGCCGCGGCCTGGGTCTACCAGGATACCCTGATGCATTCCGGCAAGCTGAAGGTCGCGCACCCGTGGATGCTGGCCTCCCACAGGGAACTGCAGGCCCGTTTTGGGACGGGGAGTAAAAAATTTTAATCCTGCTCACATCTGGGGTTCATCTGAATTTAATATCTGTGTGCTAACATCTTTACAGTTCGGCAGAGACGAACTGACAGGATCATCGGGTTGGCGTTTGCCCAAAAATCTGTGTGAAAAAGGTTTTTCAAAAGGATAAGCGTAAAAAATCTCATCTGGAACCAGCCCGGTTCTCCTGGATCAGCCGGATAGCGGCGCAGCGTTTCTGCCCAATTTCATGGAGTTGTAGGGATTGCCCCCTCTACAACTCCATGTCCATTTAACCGGCTGGAATTGGTGCCATTACGAGCGAGCGTCCAAGTGAGAGAAGTAATCCCGGTGTTGGTGATTATCCCTGAGATTGCTTCGTCCACCAAAAAGCTCTTTTGCTGGCCTCGCAATGACAGGATGTTGTTACGGATTTCTTTTTCATGGTTCCTGGTTTGGGTTACCAGACCGATGGTAAAATACATATCTAATTAGGTAAACTTTGTCGAGTTAATTCCGTCCATATAGCAGCAGGGGAGTGAAGTTCCCTGCCTGAACCCGAAAAAATAATCAGATCTTAAGGAGTTCCTTTAATGGGAGAAAATAATTTCCGGCTGACCTATGCCACCATGTACAACCCCCCCGAATCGCTGCATACCAATTTTGAGAAAGAAGTTGCCAAGATCAAGGCCAACCTGGGACGCGAGTTCCCCATGCTGATCAACGGGAAAGATGTATATGCGGAGGAAAAGTTTGAAGACCGTTCGCCGGTGAATACCGAGATGGTGTTGGGTGTGTTCCAAAAGGGGGACGCCTCTCATGCCGATGCTGCCCTGCAGGCTGCCCGCAATGCCGCCAAAGGCTGGGCAGACACGGATTGGCAGGTGCGCGTGGCGCTGGTGCGTAAAGCCGCCGAGCGCATTGACGCCCGCATTTATGAGTTTGGCGCCGTGCTGGCCCTGGAAGTGGGTAAGAACCGCATGGAAGCGCTGGCAGACGCAGCCGAGGCCGCCGACTTGCTGCGCTACGCGGCCGACGAGATGGAAAAGAACAACGGCTTCATTGTCAAGATGGGGGAAGACCCGCTGGAAGGCTACACCGCTGAAAATTATTCCATTTTAAAACCCTACGGGGTGTGGCTGGTGATCAGCCCGTTCAACTTCCCGGCAGCCCTGACCGGCGGCCCGGTCGGCGCGGCGCTGGTGACCGGCAATACCGTGGTGATCAAACCGGCCACCGATACCCCGTGGACCTCCCGCCTGATAGCGGAATGTTTCCAGGAGGCCGGGTTCCCGGATGGGGTGGTCAACTACGTCACCGGGCCGGGGCGCACGCTGGGGCAGGCCCTGGTGGACAGCGCCGAGGTGGATGGGGTCACCTTCACCGGTTCGTTTGATGTCGGGATGAAGATCTACCGCGATTTTGCCAGCGGACGCTACCCGCGACCGATCATCCTGGAGATGGGCGGCAAGAACCCGGCAGTGGTGACCCAGAATGCCGACCTGGAACGGGCAGCGCAAGGCGTGTTCCGTTCGGCGTTTGGCCTGCAGGGGCAAAAATGCTCGGCGACCTCGCGCGTGCTGGTGGAAGCACCGGTGTATGATGAGCTGGTCTCGCGCGTGCAGGCGCTGACGGAAAAAGCTGTGATGGGTGATCCGACCGAAAAAGAGACCTTTTTAGGCCCGGTTGCCAACCAAAGCGCGTATAATGATTACAAGAATTTCACCGAAGAGCTTTCCCAGGCCGGGACGATCCGCACGGGTGGTAAGGTGCGGACAAATGGCATGTTCGGCAAGGGCTACTACTGCGAGCCGACCATCGTGACCGATGTACCCGCCTCCCACCGGCTGTGGAAGCACGAGATGTTCCTGCCGATCACCATGGTGCACAAATTCAGCGACCTGAACGAAGCGCTGGAAATGGCCAACGATGTGGATTACGGCCTGACGGCGGGCATCTACGGCTCGGAAGACGAGGTGGAATGGTTCTTTAAGAACATTGAAGCGGGTGTGGTGTATGCCAACCGCCCGCAAGGCGCAACCACCGGCGCATGGCCTGGCTTCCAGCCGTTTGGCGGATGGAAAGGGTCTGGCTCCAGTGGCAAGAATGCTGGCGGCCACTATTACCTGCTGGAGTACATGCACGAGCAGGTCAATACGGTGATCCGCTAGTACGAAACCTGTTTAGGAGGGTTCAGCCTGCGCCTGTTGATCAGCGCAGGCTGTTTTTGTCTATGGATATGGAACATCGTTTAGGGACTTTTTTTTGGATTATGGGACTGGCGCTGCTGGTGCTGTTCTTTGCCTCGGATTACCTGGCGCAGCCGAACGGCTGGTATCTGCTCGGAGGAGCGGTGATGTTCGGTCTGGGGGTCTACCTTTCCCGGCAAGGCCGGGAAGAACATGAGCCTGCGGAGCGCTTCCGGTTGATGCGGCGGATGTTTGGCAGCAATGATGAAGAAGAGAAAAAGCCCAAAGACGAGCGGGAAATGGATTAATGACCTTCCCGGAACTATTGAGAACAGTATTCCTCTCCCCCAATGAGCCGCGCCTGCGGGCAGGCTGGCGTTTGCTGGCGCAGCTGATCCTGTTCACAGTCATCAGCGTAATGGTGGGGATTCCCGCCGTGATACTGATGTTCGTTTTTCCAGCGTTGACCGACGCAATGCTGCTGGCGCTGAACGGCATCCCGATGGTGGTCTCGGTGCTGGTTGCCCGTAAATGGATCGACCGGCGGTCGGTCGTCAGCCTGGGACTGCGCCTGGATCGCCAGACGCTCACCGATGTGCTCGTCGGGATGGGGATTTCGGTACTCCAGATTGGGCTGATCTTTGTCCTGGAGTGGCGGATGGGCTGGCTGGCCTGGGAGGGGTTTGCCTGGCAGGAGCGGCCGGTTTTCTCTGTTGTGGGCAACCTGCTGCTGTGGCTGGGGCTGTTCGTTGCGGTGGGGTTTTATGAGGAACTGTTCAGCCGGGGATACCAGCTGCAAAACCTGGAAGAGGGGCTGAACACTTTCTGGGCGGTGCTGCTCTCTTCGGTGGTGTTCGGGGCGCTGCATCTCACCAATCCCAACGCCACGCTGATCTCGGCCGTGGGGATCATGTTTGCCGGGCTGTTCCTGGCGTACCCGTATCTGCGGACGCGGCAGCTGTGGCTTTCGGTTGGGCTGCATATTGGCTGGAACACCTTCCTGGGGCCGGTGTTCGGCTTCCCGGTCAGCGGGATGGAAACCCCGCACTTGTTCCTGGTCTCTGTGGAGGGCCCGCAACTGATGACCGGCGGGGCCTTTGGCCCGGAAGCCGGGTTGGTGGTGCTGCCTGCCCTGGGATTGGGCGCGCTGCTGGTGTGGGCGTACACCCGCGGCAGGGTGGCGGGTAAATCATAATAAGTAATATAATATGTAATTATGAATGATAATGTAAAAAAATATGCAAATAATCCAATCAACCAGGTGCGGCGCACGGACTACGAAGTCACCGACCTGGAACAGATCAAGGCCTGGCTGCGGGAAGGGGCTTATGGCGTGCTGACGACCAGCCATAACAGCCAGCCGTATGCCACCCCGGTCAACTATGTTTATATTGAAGCAGACAGTGCACTTTACTTCCACGGGGCGCATGTCGGGCGCACGCGGGCCAACATTGCCCTCAACCCCAAGGTGAGCTTCAATGTCGCCCGCATGGGGAAGCTGATGCCCGGGGAGCGCATCTCAGGCTTTGGCGTTGCTTACCACTCGGTGACCGTGTTTGGCACCGCGGCCGTGGTGGAGGAAGAGACCAAACGCATC
>QKGK01000132.1 GCA_003250455.1 Chloroflexota bacterium
CACCGACCTGATCACCAGCGCAGGAATAGGGTTAGGCACCATTGAACTGGATGGCGAGAATAGTTATTGGCTGGAAACCCGTCCAAAAGAGAATGGACGGATGGTCATTGCCCGGTACACGCCTGACGGAAACATTACTTATGATGTGCCGATGCCTTTTAACGTCCGCAGCCGGGTGCACGAGTATGGCGGGGGGGCTTACACAGCCCATAACGGCGTGGTCTATTTTGTCAATTTTATGGATCAGCGTATCTACCGCCTGACCCCCGGAAGTGAACCGGAAGCGCTTACGCCGGAAAGCAAGCTGCGGTATGCCGACTTGCATGTGGATTCCCGGCGCGGTTTGCTTTACTGTGTCGTCGAAGACCACAGCCAGGAAGGGCAGGAAGCTGAAAATTATCTGGCGGCGATTGATCTGCATACAGGGGAAATTGCTTTCAGGCTGGAAGAGGGGAACAACTTCTATGCATCCATTGCCATCAGCCCTGACCAGGACAAGATGGCGTGGCTGACCTGGAACCACCCCAATATGCCCTGGGATGGCTGTGAGCTGTGGCTGGCAGACCTTAATCAGCAGGGCCGCACCGTCCACAGGCGGCAGATTGCCGGAGGTTTGGAAGAGTCCATCGTCCAGCCGCAGTGGTCGCCTGCCGGGGAATTGTTCTTCCTCTCCGACCGGAGCAACTGGTGGAACCTCTACCAATGGAAAAATGGGGAAATCCGCCAAATTTTGGACATGGAAGCGGATTTCTGCTATCCGCCGTGGTCTTTTAGAATGTCCTATTATGGCTTCACATCCGCGAATACCGTGCACAGCCTGTATACGCAGGACGGCCTCTGGTATGTGGGGATGGTGGACGTGGAGAGCGGCAAGCTGACCCAGGTGCAGACCTCGCTCACGGATATGCATTCCCTGCGGGCTGACGGACACAAGGTGATGCTGTTGGGCGGATCGCCGTCCGAGTTTTCCGGCATCCACTGCTACCATATTCTTGAAGACCGCTGGGAAACGCTGAAAACCTCCTCGAATACCGAGGTTGATCCCGGGTATATTTCTTTGGTGCAGCCGGTGGAATTCCCCACAGCCAACGACCTTAGTGCCCATGGTTTGTTATATCTGCCAAAAAACAAGGAATATGAAGGGCTGGATGGAGAAAAACCGCCCCTGATCGTCATCAGCCACGGCGGGCCGACGGCGGCCACCAGCTCCTCCCTTTCACTGAATATCCAGTTTTGGACCAGCCGGGGATACGCGGTCTTCGATGTCAACTACGGCGGCAGCTCCGGCTATGGGCGGGAATACCGCACCCGGCTCAACGGTCAGTGGGGCGTGGTAGACCTGCAAGACTGCGAGAACGGCGCCCTTTATCTGGTCGAACAGGGGCTGGCGGATGGCGAGCGGCTGATCATCCGGGGCGGCAGTGCGGGTGGGTACACCACGATGTGCGCGATCACATTTGGCAAGACCTTTAAGGCCGGCGGCAGCTATTTTGGGCTGGCGGATCTGGAGATTTTCGTTCACGAGACCCATAAGTACGAATCCCGCTACATGGACAGCCTGATTGGGCCTTTTCCGGAGGCGAAAGATGTGTATATTGCGCGTTCCCCCGTACATCATGCCCACAAAATTTCCACCCCGGCGATCTTCTTCCAGGGGTTGGACGATAAGGTGGTCCCCCCGAACCAATCGGAGATGATGTTTGAGGCCGTGCGTGCGCGAGAGCTGCCTACGGCATACCTGGCCTTTGAAGGCGAGGGGCATGGCTTTCGCAAGGCTGAAAACCAGAAGCGGTCTCTGGATGCTGAACAGTATTTTTACAGCAAAGTTTTCGGCTTCGAGATTGCCGATGAGGTGGAACCCTTCGAGATCGAGAATTTGTAGCACTTAGCGGTGGAGGGGATTGACCCCGCTGGTTCGGGTGGTCACTTCATTGGACGAGCTGCGCAGCGAGATGGAGCCAGGGATCGTGTATTGGTCTAAATCTCCCTTCTTATTTTTGATATACTTAGAAAATTCCACGGTTAAATTCAGTTTAATTTATATCGGTTAGGTCAGTGAAAAGGATTGGCTTTAAGGATGGTAAGCGGATCAGATTCTCGCCAAACGAAGAATCTACCACGGCCCTTTAGTACCTTCATCGGACGCGGCAAAGAAATCACAAAAGTAGGCCAGTTGGTTTTGGAAAACCGGCTGGTGACACTTACAGGTGCTGGCGGATCGGGTAAGACGCGCCTGTCATTGGAAGTTGGTCACACGTTGGCCGGGGAGCTTCATGACCGTGTTTGGTTCGTAGACCTTTCATCCATCACGGATGCTTCTCTTATCCCTCAAAAGATTGTTTCGACCCTGAAAATGCTCGAAAAACCAGGGCAGTTCAGTTTAGAGGCAATTGTCAATTTCCTGTCCTTGCAACCAGCGTTGCTCATCCTTGACAACTGCGAACACCTGATTTCAGGTTGTGCAGCGTTTGCAGAAACCCTTCTGCAGAATTGCCCTGACCTGCGAATCCTGGCAACCAGCCGGGAATTGCTGGGGATCACCGGGGAAGTTGCCTGGGCAGTCCCGCCGCTTTCGCTGCCAGATATCCCTCCCGGGAAAGAATCCGCCAGCGGACAGGTTGTTTTAGATCAGTATCAGCAATCTGAATCCGTGCAATTGTTTGTTGAGCGGGCTGCTGCGCATTCCCCCGAGTTCAGGTTGAGCATCGACAATGCTGCCTGGGTGGCAGAGATTTGCCGCCGCCTGGACGGGATGCCGCTCGCAATCGAATTAGCCGCGGCTCAGAGCCGGAGCTTGACCGTCCGGGAGATCGCACAAAGACTGGACAACCGGCTTCAAATGCTGATCGGCGGCAGCCGGACAGCACCCCCAAGACACCAAACGCTTGCTGCTACAATCGATTGGAGCTATCAGCTGTTGAATCACAAGGAACAAAAAGTTTTACAGCGGCTTTCAATTTTTGCCGGCGGGGCGGTGCTTACCGCGGCAGAGGCAATTTGTTCCGGAGAAGATGCAGCACCATCTGAAGTATTGGAAGTGCTGTCCCAATTGGTGGATAAGAGTCTGATCACAGCAGATAAACCCGACCAGGGGGAAACGCGCTATCGTCTCCTTGAAACCATTTGGGAATATGCCAATGAGAAATTGGTGCAGTCCAAAGAAGTTGAAGCTATCCGGGATCATCACCTTAATTTCTTTGTTCAGTTAGCTGAGAAAGCAAATCAAAATCTTAGAGGCCCGGAGGAACTTTTTTGGTACGAACGTCTGGAAGCAGATCACGACAACCTGCGGGAAGCCCTTGGATGGGCTTTAAAGAGTAAAAATGCAGACGCTGGATTGAGATTATCGGGTAACCTGGGGTATTTCTGGTTCGTCCGAGGTCATTCCAGAGAGGCCATCACCTGGTTGGAGAGGACCTTAGAACAGCGGGAAGGTGCTCAAAAATCTTCAATTGCACATGCTTTAGGGTATCTGGGGGGGATGTTAAATCTGAGTGAGAATAGAGAACTACCTCAAACTGCCCGAATATTAGAAGAAAGCCTGATGCTGTATCGGGAATTGGAGGAAGAAGTTGGGATTGCCTGGATGTTGAACCAGCTGGGAATAAACGCCGCAGTGGGGGGCGATGAAAAAAAAGCGATGGCTTTTTACGATCAAAGCCTCGCAATCCGGCGTAAGTTCGGGGATCCCTGGTTTATTGCCAAATCACTTCAAAACTATTCTCCCTATTACCTGAAACATGGCGACTTCGAGAACGCTAAGTTATATGCTGAGGAAACCATCACCTGGTATCAGCGGGCCGGATATCAGAGAGGTGTCGCCCGGGCGACCATGGATTTAGCCAATATTGCCCAGTTGGAAGGCGATTTTGATCAGGCAGGTATCTTATTGACTGAGGCATTATCTCACTTGCTGCGTGTCGGAGACCAGTGGTCCGCAGCAGAAGCGTTGGAAAAACTGGCTGCATTGGCATTTGAAGAGCGCGATTCAATCCGAGCGGCAACACTTTTTGGTGCGGCAGAGGCATTTCGTGAAGCAGTTGGCATGCTGTCCCTGGATTTGGATTACGCGAGCTACCAGGAAGAAGTAAACGAAATCCGGGATAGTTTAGGCGAGAAAAAATTTGCCCGGGCCTGGGAGATGGGACGCGCGATGACATTTGAACAAGTTGTTGCCTTTGTATTGGATCATTCAAATAAGTCCTCCTCTATCCAGGAAGAAAAGCCAGGGGGTCTGACTCTACGGGAACGTGAAGCAGCCATCCTGATTGCCCAGGGAAAGTCTA
>QKGK01000195.1 GCA_003250455.1 Chloroflexota bacterium
TGCGTTCCAAAGCCTGTTCGATCTTTTCGTAGGAAGTGGCATACGAGCAGCGCACAAAGCCGTCTCCACCGGGGCCAAAAGCAGACCCGGGCACCACGGCGACCTGCTCGCGTTTCAGCAGCTCGGTGGCAAAGGTATCGTCGTCCATCCCGGTGACATCCACCCGCGGAAAGGCATAGAATGCGCCGCGGGGTTCAAAGGTGGGCAGGCCAAACTCGTTGAAGGCCTCCACGATCAGCTGCCGCCGCCGGTCATATTCGGCCAGCATCTCGAGGACAAAAGGTTCACCGATCTGGATCGCCGCCAGGGCGGCCATCTGGCTGGTGGTGGGAGCGCACATCACGGTGTATTGGTGGATACGCAGCAGGCTCTGGAGGATCTCTTTAGGGGCGGCGGCGTAGCCTACCCGCCAGCCGGTCATGGCGTAATCTTTGGAAAAGCCGCCCAGCAGCACCGTACGTTCGCGCATGCCTGGCAGCGCAGCAAAACACACATGCTCCACGCCGTAGACCAGCCGGTCATAAATCTCGTCTGAGATCACGATCAGGTCGTGTTCTTCAGCGATCTTGCCGATCTCGATAAGGGTTTCGCGGCTGGCAATCGCCCCGGTGGGGTTGTTGGGGTAACCGATCAGGATGGCCTTGGTGCGGGGAGTGACAGCCGCCCGGATGGCTTCCACATCTGGCTGGAAGTCGTCCTCAAACCGGCTGGGGATCTCCACCACCTTACCGCCCGCCAGGATCACTTCCGCCTGGTAAGAGACGAAACAGGGTGTGGGGACGATGACCTCCTCGCCGTGGTTGAGCAGGGCAGTGAGCGCCAGGTAGAGCGCTTCGGAAACGCCAACCGCAATCATCACTTCGCTGGCCGGGTCATATTCCACCCGGTAGAGTTCTTTCAGGTGGGCGCTGATGGCATCCCGCAGCTCAAAAACGCCCGCATTGGAGGTGTAGGCGGTTTGTCCATCCCGCAAAGAGGCGATCCCGGCTTCCAGGATCGGGGTGGGGGTCACAAAATCGGGCTCGCCGATCCCCAGCGAGATCACGTCCGGCATGGAAGCGGCGATATCAAAGAATTTCCGGATGCCGGAGGGTTTCAGATTTGCCACGTGTTCGGCAATATATTTGCTTGTCATATTTGGTTGGGGACTCCTTGATCGTGATGCTTTAATTAGAAATATACCATGCAGATGATTCCTGGTCTGTTTGTATTATAGTTGTTTTTCCCGACTCTGTCCCAACCCGTTTTTGCGGGCGATCTACTCGTCAGGCTGGAGGTCCTGGCTGATCCATAAATTGGGGGTGATGGTGACAAACTGGTGGTCACGATGCCAAACAGCAGGGCGGCAATGCCGGCGGTTTCGCTCCCCAGCCGCCACATGTAGGGGGTCAGCTCTCCCCGGTCGACAAAGTTCTGGAAGAGGTTGATGTAATAATTCTCATCCCACTGCATCCAGGTAGGCTGGCTCGCCCAAATTCTGAATAGGATGCCCAATATAATGAGGATGATCACCAGCGTGCGTTTCAAGTGAGTTCTCCGAATAGCTATCGTTCAAAGGTGCTTGATTTTACCGTCATCACAGCCGCCCAATGCAGCTTCAAGTCTTTAGTCCTGGCCGGTTGAGCCGGGTACGGCCTGTTTTGCTCTATCCAATAAATGGTTGATGGTAGGGAGTGGGGAGACGGTAAATGCCATCTGGTAGGAAAAAAGCGGCCTGGAGAAAAAGATCAACAGCTGGTTGAGCTTCAGCAGCAGCCCCGAAAGCCAGCGGCTGCTTACCGCGTTGGGGAAGGGGGCTGGGATCCCGTGGATATCCCGGATCTGGTAACCGGTGGCGTTCAGCAGGCGTTTCATGCTTTGGAAGGTGAACAGTCGTTTGTGATCTTTATCCAGAATACCCTTTTTCCCGTAGTTGAAATTCCCAAACAGGAGGCCAAACCGGACCAAAAAGAAGCCGATGTTTCCGGTGGTGAGGATGATGTTCACGTTCTCCAGGTCACCGAAATAGCTTCTGATCTGCAGGAGAAATTCTTCCGGGTTGGATAAATGCTCGATGATGTCCAGCAGGAGGACCGTGCTTATCTCCCGGTCCAGCTGAGAAAAGTCCAGGGTTTCGATATTGCCTTCGACGGTCTGGATGGAATGCTGCCGGGTCAAAACGGTGATGCGTTGGTCCACCGAGATGACTTTGGCGCCGTGGCTGGCAAGCGCTTCTGCCATGTAGCCCGGGCCGCTGCCGAGGTCCAGAATGGTCGAGCCATCTTTCACCCTGTCCAGCGCATATTGGTGCGAGCTGGGATACCCCAATTTGAGGGAATAAAACTCGTTGGGGTTGAAGGAGTAATCAAAGCGCAGGTCGTAGAGCACATTCAGCTTGACGATGCGCGAGCGGATGGTGGTGGCGATGATCTTGAAGGCATACAGCAGGCCGTTGACATACGAGATCTCGTCCCCGTAATAGGTTGGGATGGGGATCTCTTTGATCCGTTGGCCGGTATCCAGCATCTGGATGATGATGTCGGTATCAAAATCATAGTAGTTGGAATTGTACTCAAAGCGGATGTCCCGAAATACTTGCGTGCTGTATGCCCGGTAGCCGGTGTGGAATTCGGCCAGATGGCTGCCAAGCATGCGGTTTTGTAAAAAGGTGAGAAACTGGTTCCCCAGCCATTTATACAGCGGCATGCCCCCCTTGAGGGCGTCTTGCTTGTGGATCATCCGGGAGCCAAAGGTCACGTCAGCTTCATCCTGGATTATCGGGCAGATCATTTCATCCAACAGTTCCGGGGCGTACTGCCCGTCTCCATGCAGCAGGACGACCACATCAAACCCATGGTTGAGGGCGTAATGATAACCCAGCTTTTGGTTGCCGCCATATCCCAGGTTTTGCGGGTTCGACAGCACGGTGATCTTGTTTTCGGGGTGCTGGCCGATATACTCCAGGGTTTGCGGCACGGTATCATCGGTCGATTGGTCGTCAATCACCAGCACTTCTGCGCTGTAGGCTTCATTATTCCAGACTTCATTGGGAATTCGGGCAAGCACCTTTTGGATGAAGTTTTCAGCATTATAGCTAACGATAAAGATGAGGACGCGTTTTTTATCTGCCATATGTTTACCTGGTAATTTCACTATCGTGGAACAAATCCTCGGTGACCCACAAATTCTCTGTAACCATCATAAAGCTGTTCTTTTTGACATAGGTTTGGAGGTCTGGATCATTTTCAATGGCTTCCCCGACCATTACAAAAACTTTTGGATCCATTCTGGTCAAAAAATCGGCTTTGCTTTCTTCCCGGATTGTCAGACCATATTCCAGTGTGGAGTCGAATGCCAGGAAGTTGCGATAGTCCCTCAGGGGATAAAAATAGAGCGCTGAAGACACGACCACGGTTGATTCGGGAACATATTCCTGAATATACTCAAATTCGGCGGCTTTGGGCATCCAGTAGGCGTTCGGAAATGGGAGCTTGTCAAAGGCTGCAAAGGAAACCCAATTGAATCCCAATACCAGCAGGGCGGTGATCAAAAAAATAGTTTGGGCGATGCGTTGCTTCTCTGTCGGAAGTTGAGAAAGGATGAACACCACCGTCCCGCCAATGCCAATGGATAGCAGCGGCACCAGGTGTTGGGCATATTGAATGTAGGAGGGTGGGTTGAAGATCATCTGCCCCAGGAAATACCCGAGAAGAATCCATAAATAGTGTTGGTGGGATTTTCTCTGGTTGATGGTGGTGAACAAGACCAGAAGCACCAGGAAGGCATCTATGGGTCGGAGATGGATCAGCTTCCAGATACGAATGATGGTTGCTTTGATTGGCCCGTCCTGGCAGATAGCGCATGTATTGGGGATGACAAAATACGCCTGGGGATCTGGCAAGATGTGCGCAATGATGTATAGCACACCTGCTATGCCTGCGCCCAGGAAGAAAAACACCGCGCTTGAGCTGAGGTTAAGTTTCTTTTCCCTGATGATGGTCTGCACGAAAGTAACAGTGTAATAAACCGTCAGCCCGGTGAGATATAACAATCCCAGGGTATGGACTTCCACAGTGAGTATGGCTGCCACACCCACAAAAAAATGCAGCCATTTCTTTTCCTGCCGGACCGAACAGATGTGCAGCAATAACAAAAGGCTGTAAGAAAGGTTGCCAAGTGCATCCATCCTGCCAACCAGGGAAAAAAAGGCATTTGCGCTTACCAGCCCGTAGACCAGGGCGGAGATGCCTGCGATTTCGCTTCCCCACCATTTTTTGGCGATCAGATAGTA
>QKGK01000402.1 GCA_003250455.1 Chloroflexota bacterium
CGAGACCGCGGCGAAAAAGGTGGCGGCGGTGACAAGGCCTACCACGACCACCAGCGGTACGCTCACCCGGAAAAAGGAGGGGGTGTTGGAGGAGTTGAACAGGATCAGCGCGCCGGCAATGAACGAGCCCACTCCGGCAGCGGTCAGCGCCCCGTGTGTGGGCGCTTTTACGTCTAGAAAGAAGAGCACAAAGGCCGTGGCGATGAAGATAAGCCCAAACCAGTTGACCGGCAGGATGCCCAGCCCGTACCCGGCCAGCGCCAGGCTGATAACCCCGATGAACCCCGCCACCCACCCGCCGGGGCTGCTGATCTCGATGAGCAGAGCCTGCACGCCCACGGTGAGCAGCAGAAAGACGATGTTGGGGTTGGTGAGCATGGAGAGCAGTTCTTCGATCAGGGTGAGGGAGAAAGGTTCCGCCTGGAGGAAAGCGGTTTGCAGGGTGATCTCTCCGGCTGCGGTGACCACGGTCTGGCCGGCCATCTGGCGCAGCAGATCGGGGATGTTCTCGGCGATGGTGTTGACCAGCCCCACCTCGACAGCCTCTCCGGCAGAGACGGCGGTGGCATTCTCGACAGTATCTTCGGCCAGGGCGATCGCTTCGGGGGGCAGACGGCCCTCTGTCAGGGAGCGGATCTGCGCTTTGATGATCTCTTTGATCTTGGCTTCGAGGGTGTCGCCGATATCTTCGCCTTGTGAACCGACCGGGCTGGCAGCTCCTATGGCAGTTTCGGGGGCCATGGCGGTATAGTGCCCGGCCAGGGTGATGACCGTCCCGGCACTGCCGGCAATCGCTCCGCGCGGGGCGATGTAGACCGCCACGGGCACTTCGCTGGCGCGGATCGCCTCGACCATACGGGTCATCAGGTCGGTGGAGCCGCCAGGGGTATTGAGCTGCAGGATGACCAGGGCAGCGCCCTGGTCGGCGGCGGCGTTGAGGCCGCGCTCCAGGTATTCGGCCATAGCGGGCGTAAGGGCGCCATCCAGGTCCAGCACCAGGGCGGTGTTGGCGGCGGTCTGGGGAGCTGGTATAAAGGCGGTGAGGGCCAGCAAGGCAGTCAGGCTGAGCAGGAGAATCAGGTATATTCGACGCATA
Source organism: Chloroflexota bacterium (assembly GCA_003250455.1). Classification (GTDB taxonomy): domain Bacteria; phylum Chloroflexota; class Anaerolineae; order Anaerolineales; family UBA11579; genus UBA11579. The sequence continues at coordinate 1,097 of QKGK01000402.1, forward strand.
TGATAATTATACCTTTGGCGGAAGTGAGTTTGATAGTGATTTGGTTAGAGAGATTAGTTTGAAAGACGAAGTTCTTCATTGTCGTCTTCGTGTCATGCCCGCGTAGGCGGGCATCCACAAATGATACCCTGTTTGTGAACGCTTACAATACTCCCAATTTACCCACTCCCGATTTTTAATGTGTATAGCGGTTATTCATTTTGATAACCTATTATCTTGTGCAGGAGTGTGCACACCCCCTGCTATCCCGGATAAGGACGTAGTCCTTGTTGGGAGTTTGCGAAGCAAACTCCAGAATCGGAGATTTATCTCCGATCAACCCCCTCCAAAAACGACCAAGTGCGTTTTGCAAAGGAGCATCGAGTGTTCCATGCAGGTGAGATGCAAGAAGTGGGGCTATGGGCTAAAGGCACAATAATCTTGATCTAAATTAATGAGAAGGTCCCACGATTACGAAGCAACTTATTGAAGGTTTTCAGGGTTTAGTTGAAGGGAGTACGAGGCGCATTCGGCTTGACCGAAGGACGGCAACAAGGTAGAATTGAGCGCGCTCAACAGAGCGATGCGGGCGTCGCCAAGTGGTAAGGCATCAGCCTTCCAAGCTGACATTCACGGGTTCGAATCCCGTCGCCCGCTCAAATACTCGGCTCGTGGATTGATACACACGGGCTGTTTTTTCTTAAATTTTCTGCTACCGGGTCAGTTTGGCGATCAGTGCAGAGACTGCAGCAAAAACCAGACCGAAGATGGAAATATATAATCCCTGGAGGATGGAGAGAAATCCCAGGAACATGCTGCCCATCTCAGGGAGCGTCCACGTAACCACTGCCCCATTCCGGAAATAATTCCAAAGCACCGGCAGGAGTAACGTGTATAAGATCATCAGGGTCAGGCTGAGCGTCCAGCGAGCGGCCTCTGAAGGGGACCGGGAAAAAACGCGCCGGATGAGCGCGATCACCAACCAGCCGATCAACATGGCGGCCCCGCTGTATTCTGCAGTTGAGATGATCACATCGTTGGCGCTGGTCGCCGAGCTAAGCGAATACGTCCTGCCTGCGAGTACATAAATGAGATTAAATACCAAGCCGTAGAGCACTGCCCCGAAAAACAACCAAAGCAGATGTGTATCCCGTTTTTTCAGCAAGAAACCTGCAGGGATCAGGGCGAACACCAGTGCCAGGATCCCGCGCGGGATGCGCTCCCGGGTAAGACGATCGGTACGGGCGGTTTCCATAGCGGCCCGCAATTCATTAAAGGTTGCGGTTGTTCCCTGGGTTGATGGAGATTCATCTATCGCCGCCAGATAATTTGTCAGCAGGCCTTCCTGTTGGTCCACTTCAGCAGCAGCGATCTTTTCAGATTGTCCGGCGGTCAGGTTGAGCATCTCGGTCAGCACCTGGCCCTGGCTGCTAGCCGGGAGGTTGGTGCCAAGCAGGGCGGCCACGGTTGGCGCAACGTCGATCATCTGAATATCCGCATATTTTCCGGGCGCTACGGCATTTCCGACCATGATGAAGGGCTCAATTAACGTGATGGCATCCTGCCCGCCGTGACCGCCGCGGTCGATCTGTCCATGGTCGGAAAGGATGATGACCGTGTCCTTGTCAAGGTCCAACTGGGCGAATATTTCATCGATCAAGCTGTCGACTCTGGCGGCGGCCGCGTTCCAGTTCGGGTTGAGCGGTCCACCCTGGTAATGTCCGGCGTAATCAACCTGGTCCAGATGAATCAGGATCAACTGGTAGCTGCCTTCCCGGAGCCAAAGTTTGGCGTTGTCCACGACCTGAATGTCGGCAGCGTTATCATCTTCAATCGTGTAAAACCCGGTATCTACATTGGCATTTGCCAGCATGCTTTCAAACCAGGCATGTCCGGAAACAGCGGTTTGAAAACCGGACCGGCTGGCGGCAGTGAAGATCGTATCCTGTGAAATTGGGCGTACGGAATCATCATCCGGCGGGTTGATCGGTTGGCTGTCGTTGATATCGGGCCATGCGCCTGTAAGGATTGTGGTCCACCCGGGTGCAGAGAAGGAAGGGGGGTGACTGTTCATCGTGGCCCAGGCCCCTTGCTGGCGCAAGGAATCCAGGAACGGCATGACCTCAGCGTTGCGGGCTGTATCTTCCCGGAGCGCATCCACCAGGATAATGACGACCCTCCCGGTCAGCGCTTCTCCCAGGGCTTCGCCAGGAGCAGGGGGCGAATCTGAGAATGGAGAGCGAAATTCGGTCAGCGAATCCATGATGGTGGTTGCCCAAATGTAAGCGCCTATTGCCGTCGCCAACATAATGAAAGATACCAGCAGTAACCAGAATTTGGTTTTCATAACCCAGCCACCTTTCCGGAAAGATATGGGTGGACACCTTTAGCGGCCATCCTGTTGATGAGGAATCCGCCCCCGGAAGACCTCGAGCACTTTTCAGGGGGTGAGCTCAAAAGTATTTTCTTTAGTAAAATTGGGCGTGGTGGATGCTTCTACGGCTGCGTGTTGTTCCATAGTCAGCAGGGAGCACTTTTGGGTCTTGTTTTCCCCGGATGTGGAGAGATAAACACACCCGGATTGCCTCATCTATATCTTATCACTATCTACTCTGTATCCAATATTATTTCTCAGGTGTGCGATGCGAACGATTGAACTGATCTTAAGTGGTTTGACAATCTTGATTGCTTTTCAACGTATTTTTGGCAGGACAGATTCGAGGCGAAATAATGCTCTGATGCTGCTGGTGTTCGGACTGGCGGGCATTGCTCAGCTGGTCTTTGAAGGCTTTCGCTGGCAGCTGTGGCCGTTGTTTGCGGCGGACCTGCTGCTGGCTGCTGGTCTGATCCGGGATACTGGTGCCAATAAAAGAAGGCGGATCGGGCTTGCTATATTCAGCCTGTTGCTGGCGGCGATCTCGCTGGCGGGCGGCTGGCTGCTGCCTATCCCAGCCCCATTTCCCATCACCGGGCCTTATCAGGTGGGCACGACCATCTTTCCGCTGGTGGATGATTCGCGGACAGAAATCTACGGCCCGGATGGTAATGCGCCCCGCGAGATCATGGTACAGGTCTGGTATCCCATAGAATCGACCGATGGAACCGTCCAGGCCCCGGTGATGTCGGATATTGACGCTATCGGCCCAAAGATTGCTGAATTTTTCGGCTTGCCCTCTTTTGCGCTTAGCCA
>QKGK01000101.1 GCA_003250455.1 Chloroflexota bacterium
CTCTCCGAGCGGGCCAGCAACCTCAGCCAGGGGCAAAGGCAGATCCTTTCGATTGCCCGCGCCATTCTGGCAGACCCGGCCATCCTGATCCTGGATGAGGCCACCAGCAGCGTGGATACCCGCACAGAAGTGCGCATTCAGCAGGCGCTGCTGCGGCTGATGGAAGGGCGCACCAGTTTTGTCATCGCCCATCGGCTGAGCACGATCCGCGATGCCGACCAGGTGATCGTGATCGATGACGGTAAGATCGTGGAGCGAGGCAGCCACCAGGAACTGTTAGATGCCCAGGGTTTCTACTATAACCTGTATGTCAGCCAGTTCAAGGGGATTGCGATATAGCTGCAAGCCGCTGAATTGATCAACCTGGAGCCTGGGTTTTCCAGGCTTTTCGTTTTGAATGAGGTATGCAACCATCACATGATTTAGCCCTTACCTACATAATTGTCAGTTGACTCTGTTTACAAACACTGCTATTATCCCATTGCAATGGAACCAAACCCTCCGACTTTTTTCTCCAGGCTGGGCAAAGAATTGCGCCAGCTGATGTTATGGTTTAGCCCAGGCTTAGGGGTGAAGCGGTGGTTTGGGGTAGTGTTTTTTGGCATCACCATGCTGGCAGTCGGGCTGGCTTTTGTGCTCTTGGATATCTACCGCCAGGCGCCCGACAACTGGGTTTCAACATTACTGGCCGCAGTAGCCCTTCAGTTTTTACCACGCATCCTGCGGGCGCTCATATTTGGGGGAATTGGTGTTGGCCTGGTCATCTTTGGCATTATGCGGCTGAACCGCTCGATCATCCGGCCGTTCATGCAGCCGGGTAAGCCAGTGGTTAACACCCTGGTGCAGTATTCCCGGCTGGACCGCGGCCCCAATGTGGTGGTCATCGGTGGGGGACATGGCCTGTCCATGCTGCTCAAAGGGATGAAAAAATACACCCGCAATATTACTGCGATCGTAACCGTAGCCGATGACGGCGGGTCCTCCGGCAAGCTGCGGGATAGCAAAGGGATGCTGCCGCCGGGGGATATCCGCAACTGTCTGGCTGCTCTATCCAGTGACGAAGACCTCACCAGCCAATTGTTCCAGTACCGCTTCACCACCGGCGAAGCAGACCTGCAGGGACATTCGTTCGGCAACCTGCTCATCTCTGCACTGACCGAGATTACCGGCAGTTTTGAACGTGCCGTGGTAGAGGCCGGTAAGGTGCTTTCCGTTTATGGACAGGTCGTACCGTCCACCCTGCACGATGTCCGTCTGGTTGCGGATAAAAGCGTGCCCAATTTGCTGCGGGAGGTGCGTATCCGCGGGGAGAGCCGCATCCCGGACGTGGGCGGCACAGTACGGCGGTTATGGCTGGAACCCAACAACCCGCCAGCCTACCCGGCAGCGATCCGGGCGCTGCTGCGTGCAGATATGATCGTCGTGGGGCCGGGGAGTTTGTATACCAGCATTTTGCCCAATTTGCTGGTGCCTGATATTGTGGCCGCATTGCGGGCCAGCCAGGCATTCAAGGTATTCGTGTGTAACATTACCACCCAACCAGGGGAGACAGATAACTACAGCTGCGGCGACCATATCCGGGCTATCGAAGACCATGTGGGGAAACATCTCTTCGACCTGATCCTGAGCAACTGTGAGATGCTTGGTAAGCTCCCTGAGGGTATCCAATGGGTGGAAGCCTACCCTGAGCTGGATAAGGATTATGCCGTCTACCGGGCCAATCTGGTCAGCCCGGACGCGCCTACCCGGCATGATGCCGTTACGCTCTCTCAGATTCTGATCGACCTGTTCATGGAGCGCACCGGCCCATTGGTGGCGTGAGATTGCTGCATTTCTTTCTATTATTACAAATAAGTATTTAATTTCACAAACTGTTCCTTTTATTTCAACGACTGATTTGATATAATTAACTCTTGGCGGGCGGTACTGCCGCCTGGAGTGTATAGTACAGCTATGGACGACAACAGGATTGATGCAATCCGATGAGCTGTTTAGAAATCTAATTTTCCTAAATGGAGGTTTTCAATGGCAACAAAAGTAGGTATCAATGGTTTTGGACGGATTGGCCGCCAGGTTCTCAAGGCTGCTAATCAATATCATCAGGGTGACATAGAGATCGTTGCAATCAACGATTTGTTTGACACCAAGACAAATGCACACTTATTTAAATACGATTCTTCTTATGGGAGATATCCCGGTACGGTTGAGATCAGCGGTAATGACCTGGTTGTAGATGGCAAGACCATCAAAGTATTTTCTGAGCGCGACCCCGGCAACCTGCCCTGGGCAGACCTGGGCGTGGAGATCGTAGTTGAATCCACCGGCGTCTTCCGCGACACATCCAAAGACCCCGGCCCCCAGACACACATCGAAAAAGGTGGCGCAAAGAAGGTTGTGATCTCCGCCCCCTCAAAAGGCGAAGATCTTACCATCGTTTTGGGCGTCAACGATGACCAATACGACCCGGCAGTGCACAACATCATTTCGAATGCTTCCTGCACCACCAACTGTCTGGCCCCGGTTGTCAAAGTGATCCTCGATAACTTCGGGATCGTCAAAGGCGTGATGACCACTGTTCACTCCTACACCAACGACCAGCGTATCCTCGACCTGGCGCACAAAGACCTGCGCCGCGCCCGCACGGCTGGCCTGAACATCATCCCCACCACCACCGGCGCCGCCAAGGCTGTTGGTCTGGTGATCCCGGAAGTTCAGGGCAAGATCGATGGTATGGCCATGCGTGTCCCGACTGCCACCGGCTCGATCGTAGACCTGGTAGTTGAAGTTGAGAAGAACACCACGGCTGAAGAAGTCAATGCAGCCATGAAAGCCGCTTCCGAAGGTGCAATGAAGGGTATTTTAGGATACACCGACGAACCACTCGTCCTGCAAGACTTTGTCGGCGATTCCCGCTCCTCCATTTTCGACAGCCTGATGACTACGGTCATGGCTGGCAATATGGTCAAAGTTTTGAGCTGGTACGACAATGAGTGGGGTTACTCATCCCGCACTGTAGACCTGGTAACCAAGGTCGCAAAGTCCCTCTAGTTTTCTGGATCAAGGGGCAAGGGTTTTCCCTTGCCCCTTTTTAATAGGTGGAAAAAATGTTCAAGAAAAAGACAATCCGCGATATGGATGTACAGGGGAAAAAAGTTCTGGTGCGGGTAGATTTCAACGTGCCGTTGGCCGATGGAAAAGTCACCGACGACACCCGCATCCAGGCTGCCCTGCCGACAATTAAATATTTATTGGACCACAATGCCGCCGTGATCCTGTGCTCGCACCTGGGGCGGCCAAAAACCCCTGAAGATATCCAGTATTCCATGCGCCCGACGGCCGATCACCTCAAGACGTTGATCGACGCGCCGGTGTTCTTCGCCGCAGACTGCATTGGGCCAGTGGCTGAAGAGGCTGCTGCTGCCCTGGAACCGGGTCAGGTGCTGGTATTGGAAAATACCCGCTTCCATCCGGAAGAAACCAAAAATGGCGAAGAGATGTCCAAAGAACTGGCTTCTCTGGCCGATGTATTCATCAATGACGCATTTGGCTCCGCACACCGTGCGCACGCCTCCACCACCGGGGTAGCCGAATATTTGCCCTCCGCAGCCGGTTTCCTGATGGAAAAAGAGATCATTTATCTCGGCCAGGCGATTGCCGAACCAAAGCGGCCGTTTGTCGCCATCATGGGCGGCGCAAAGATCAGCGATAAGATCGACGTGATCGAAAACCTGCTGAAAAAAGCCGATAAAGTGCTCATCGGCGGCGGGATGGCGAACACCTTCTTCAAAGCGCAGGGGTATGAGATGGCCGACTCGCTGGTGGAAGAAGAGGCGCTTGAAACCGCCAAAGAACTGCTGGCTGCTGGCAGCGACAAATTGCTTCTGCCGGTAGACATGGTGGTTGCCGACGCCTTTGCCGATGACGCCGCACAGCAGACCCTCCCGGTCGGGGACGTACCTGCCGGCTGGCGCATCCTGGACGTGGGGCCGGAGACGCTCAAGGCGTTTGGTGACGTGCTCAAGAACGCCGGGACGGTAGTGTGGAATGGCCCCATGGGCGTGTTCGAATTCCCCAACTTTGCCAAAGGCACTTTTGGACTGGCAAAGATTGTAGCAGAGAGCAGCGCCACCACGATCGTTGGCGGCGGTGATTCTGCTGCTGCGGTCAACCAATCCGGTCTGGCCGATAAGATCACCCATATCTCTACCGGCGGCGGGGCGTCCCTGGAAATGCTGGAAGGCAAAGTGCTGCCCGGTCTGG
>QKGK01000386.1 GCA_003250455.1 Chloroflexota bacterium
GCTTCACGCACCGCGCTGACCAGGTTCTCTCCCTTTTCAAACGGTTTCAGGATCAGCCCGTCAGCCCCCTGGCGCAGCGCCTGGATGGCGGTTTCCAGGGTGCCGTATCCGGTCATGATCACCACCGCAAGGTCTGGCTGCATCTCGCGGGCGCGTTCAATCACCTTGAACCCATCCATCCCCGGCATGCGAATATCCACCAGCAAAAGGTCAAACTGCCGGTCTCTCAGAAGGGCCAGGCCCTCCTCCGGGTTAGAGGCCCCCTCCGCAGAAAAATTCGCCCGCTCCAGCAGCCGTTGGCACAGTTTTACGATCCCGACCTCATCGTCAATAATAATCACTGAGGAATCAGCCATCTTCGCTCTCTACTCCATTACGCACAGATGTGGGCAGCCATATTTTGAACACCGCACCTTCATGCTCTTTTGAATCCACCTCAATATAACCGCCATGTTCCGAAATGATCGAATAGCTGACCGAAAGCCCCAACCCGGTCCCTTCACCGCTGGGCTTGGTAGTAAAGAATGGCTCGAAAATCTTGCTCAAATTTTCTTCCGGGATTCCCACGCCATTATCCGCTACTTCAATCACCAGCCATAAAGCCGCATTGCGTTCCTCTATTGAGGACTGCACGATCAGTTCCCCGCCCTCCGGCATGGCATAGATCGCATTATGCACCAGGTTGAGAATCACCTGCTGCATTTGGTTCCGGTCCGCCCGGATCATCGGAATGTCATCCCACAGCGCCATACGCACCTTGATATTACTGGTTTGCGCCAGGTGGTGTACCAACTGCAGCACCGTGGTAATGATCTCATTTAGGTCGGTATCCACCCGCAGGATCTCCGACTGCCGGGAAAAGTCCAGCAGACGCCGCACTACCTCACGGGAACGCTGCGCTTCGCTCAATACCAGGCTCATATCCTCGTATTCGGGCGAATCCTTGTCAAACGACTCCAGGAGCAGCTCAGTGAACCCCGTAACGGTGGTCAGCGGGTTGTTCAGCTCGTGGGCTACGGCTGCGGCCATCTCTCCCACGGCAGCCAGCTTGGTAGAGCGCACCAGACGTTCCTCTGCCAGCCGCTGAGCCTCCATGCGTTCTTCCAGCTCCTGGTATAAACGGGCGTTGCGGATAAAGATGGCCAGCTGCGGCGCCAGCAGTTCCAATGTGCGCAAGTCTTCCTGGGTAAATGAGCGCGTCGGCCGGTCATCCTGCACAGACAGCGTACCGATCACTTCCCCCATCAGTTTTAATGGCACCCCGGCCACTGTGGAAAATGGCGCCTTATACACACTTTCACTGCGGCCGCTCCAATTATTAAAATCAAGCACCAGCAAAGGTTCGCCGGTCGCTGCTACCCGGCCAGTGATCCCTTCCATGAAGGCAAACGAATACCCGGTGTAATCCTGCCAGGGATTTTCTGAAACCAATACCCTGACCTCCTGCTTTTCTTCATCAATGAACCCCAGCTCGGCTCCCCGGGCATTCAGCAAGAGGCGCACCCGGTTAACTGCTTGTTTGAGGAGTGTGTCCAGGTCCAGGTCGGTGCCAATATCCAGCGCAGTCGCCCGCACCGCCTCCATGCGCTCCACGTTCCGCTGGAGCTGGTCGTATTGGCGGGCATTGGTCAGCATACTGGATAAAATCCCGGAAATCGCTTCAATCACCACCAGGTCGTCCTGGCCTAATTTATCCGGCTGGCGGTCTTCCACACTGATCACGCCAAAGATCTGCTTCCCTTCACGTAAAGGCGCCCAGATCCCTGAACCAGGCTTCCAACCCGGGATGGGCACATATTGCGGTGATTGTCGAGCCGAAGTCAGCACCACGCTCTCGCCATAAGCCATCACATTCCCCGGAATCCCCAAAGTCTTGGCGAAGCGGAACCCTTCAGGCACACCCGCTGTATGCGAACCGGCAACTCCCTGGGCGATCAATTCCTCCCCTTCTGCATCCAGCAGCATCACCAGCACCATTTCATAGTCAAATTTCTCCGCCATCAGCGATGCTGTCTGCGAAGCAATCATATGGACATCGCTTAGTCCCAGAATATTCTGGACAATTTCATTGATCAGCAGCATATTGTTCGCCCTGCGGCGGGTCTCGCTGTTCAGTCGGATGCTCTCCACCATACTGGCCATCTGGCTGGCAACAACCATGGTGATCTTCTCATCCTGGTCTGAAAATTCCGACAACTGGTCGCTTTCCAGCGATATCAGGCCAACCAGGTTACCGCGGAAACGCATCGGAACCACCATTTTTGCGGTTACCTGGCCTTCCCCGGAAATATACCGGGAAGGCTTTTCAACCTTGCCTATACGCAGTGGGCTGCCAATTTCTAGGCTGCTTTTTTCCAGCGAGCTGCCCAAAGCCACCCGCCGCGAAGATCCGCCCTCATTTCCGCCAGAATATTCAAGAACCGCACCGCTCCGTTCATCCAATAACAGCATCTTTACCCTGCTGGCGCTGAACGCCCTTTTGAGCATTTCTTCAGCCCGCTGGATCACCTCGTGCAGCTGCAATCCGGATGAAGCCAGGGCGGTCAATTCATTCAGCAGTGCAAACCGCTGCAAATAATAGGCCGCTTCTACGCTCAATATGCTTTTTTCTACAGACGGTGCAATATGTGCGCCAAGGGCGCCGGCCATGTCGATCTCCGCCGATGAAAAGTCCTTCGCCCGGCCAAAAGCCAACACCCCTGTCACCCGCTGCCCGATAATAATAGGGGCGACCAGCCAGGTGCAAACCGGCAAATCAACCTCAGAATCCATCCCGGTCTCTTTGAACAGGGTCCCCTCCTGAAGGATCATCACCCGGTGTTTTTGCACCGCTTGGGCAACCTCTGAATCTTCATCCGCCAAATAACTTTGCGTGGTAACCGCCATGGGAAGCTGAGAGACCGCATAGATATTGAACTCATCTCCCGACCGCACCGCCAGGATACCGTAGTCATGTGGGATGATCGACCCCACGGTATCCAAAATGCGCTGCAGGTTTTCCGGCAGTTCCATGGAGGCTTCCACAGCAGCATACCGGTGCAGTGGCGGGGTCTCCCTCGAGATGGCTGCCGGGAGGGTGGGAGGTAAATAATATGTCAATGAGGTAAAAAATGTCACATCACCCGTCGAAAGCGGCGCGGCGCCGACGATCAGCATGCGGATGGGATACGGCGAGGGAATCGCATACACGCGCTCAACCCCTAACGCGCTGTCTTCTTCGAGTCTGCGATACCCATCCCGCCCCAATTGGGATTTTTCATCCAGCCAGCGGATGATTTTAGGGTCCTTCAGCAAATCTTGCAAGGCCAACCTGCGTTCCCTGTTCAGCCCATAAGAAAAATCCACGTCCCATTTTTCTCCACCGCGAAACAGATACACACCCCATTCAGCCGGTGTATACCGGCAGGCATGCCGAAGTTGTTCAATCAGAAGATCTCGTTTCGCTTTCAATTGCGCCTCCGCAAGATAAAATAAATTATAGATGAAAACACCCCGGTTCGCTCCAAAAAAATACGCTGCGCTTGTCCGCGCAAAGGGATCGCCACTTTCCCAATGCTGAATCTGGCGCCGTAGCTATGCTATGATATACTCACAAATATCTATTGTGCATCCTCTCACATAAGGAGAACCTGCTGATGAATATCGGAATTCCAAAAGAGAGCCGTCCCTCCGAATATCGGGTTGGCATGTCACCTTCTGGGATCCAACGGCTGACCAGCCGTGGACACACCTGCTATATCGAACACGATGCCGGAAAACATGTTGGATTCAGCGACCACGACTATGAAAAAGCAGGCGGAAAAATCGTTTATTCTGCACACGAAGCCTTTGGACGGGCAGATTTTATTACCAAAATTGCCCGTCCGCAGGAGGAGGAACTCAAACTGATCCGCCCGGGCACAATCCTGGGGGGGTTCCTCCATTTAGCCGCCGCCAGCAAATCCAAGATTGACTTTCTATTGGACAATATGATCACCACTGTGGCATACGAGCAGATTCAGCGTCCCGATGGTATTCGCCCTATCATGCAAACCATGAGCCAGATCGCCGGGTATATGCTGCCACAGATCGCAGCCAATTTACTGCAAAACAATCTCGGGGGGAAAGGAATTTTACTCAGTGGCATCGCCGGGATACCACCGGCAGAAGTGGTCATCATCGGTGCAGGTTTCTTCGGGAGATCTGCTGCACAAGCCTTTCTTGGAAGTGGTGCTCATGTCACTGCCCTGGATACATCAACGGACGCACTGCAAACCACTTTTAGCCGCTTCCCGCAGATCACCACCATGCACGCCACCAAAGCCAATATTGCCCTCACTTGTGCCTATGCAGATGTGGTCATCACCGCAGCAGGGTTTCCAGGGACAACTGCCCCCACTCTCATCTCTCGCAACATCCTCAAAACGATGAAACCGCGCTCAATCATTATTGACGCTGCTATTGACCAGGGAGGTTGCCTGGAAACATCCCGTCCAACCACGCACGAAAACCCCACATTTATAGAAGAAAACGTGATCCATTACTGCGTACCGAATATTTCCAGCGTGGTTGCCCGCACCTCCACCAACGCCTTCACCAATGCAGCTTTCAAATATATCAATGAGATCGTTGAAACTGGCATTGATGAAGCTATAAAGAACAACCCCGATATTGCCCTTGGTATCAACACACATCAAGGAAAGGTTTCCAACCTCGTCCAGCTCGCCGCCAACCTGAAAGAGGCATAACCTGATGGAATGGATTAACAAATACCAATCCCGGATCATCACAGCGCAGGAAGCGGTCACAAACATTAAAAGCGGTGATCGGGTATTCCTCACCGGAAATGTGTCCGTACCTCACCAATTATTGGCAGCCCTGGTAGGGCATGCCCCTAATCTGGAAAATGTAGAGATCATGCAAGCCCTGACCATCGGTGCGCAGGACTATGCTGCCCCTGAAATGTCCGGGCACCTGCGGGTAAACACCATTTTTGTCAGTGCCAATGTGCGAAAAGCCGTCCAGGAAGGGCGCGCAGATTTTACCCCGGTACTGCTCTCAGAGTTCCCGCTACTGTTCAAAAACAATATACTTCCCCTGGATGTCGCCCTCATCCATGTATCGCCCCCTGATGAACACGGCTTTTGCAGCCTGGGGGTTGAAGTAGGGCTAACAAAATCGGCCGCAGAGTCCGCCAGGATCGTGATCGCCGAAGTCAACCAGAAAATGCCACGCACGTTAGGGGATTCTTTCATCCACGTAAGCAAGCTCAATTTCATGGTGCCCGTGGATTACGACCTGCCCGATCTGGCTATGAGCGAAGACGGCCCCAACGAAATCACCAAACAGATTGCCGGTTACTGCGCCGAACTGATCCCTGATGAAGCTACCATGCAGATGGGTATTGGGGCTATTCCGGATGCCGTCCTCAAGCACTTATATAATAAAAAAGACCTCGGCATCCATACCGAATTATTTTCAGATGGTGTTATCGAATTGGTGGAAGCGGGCGTACTCACCAATGCGCGAAAAAGCCTTCACCCGGGTAAGATCATCGCCGGATTCGTCATTGGCACCAAACGGTTATACCAGTGGGTTAACGATAATCCGCTGATCGAATTACATCCTACCGAATACGTTAATGACCCCTTTGTGATTGCCAAAAACGACCGTATGGTGGCTATCAACTCTGCTATCGAGGTAGACCTTACCGGACAGGTGTGCGCCGACAGTATCGGCACCAAAATGTACAGTGGGGTGGGCGGCCAGTTGGACTTTATCTACGGCGCATCCCGCTCCAAAGGCGGCGTGCCAATTATTACCCTCCCCAGCACTGCAAAAGATGACCAGCTCAGCCGCATCGTCCCGACACTTAAGCCAGGCGCTGGGGTTGTCACCACAAGAAACCATGTACGGTTTATCATCACAGAATATGGCATTGCAGACCTGTATGGAAAATCCTACCGTCAGCGTGCTCAGGCACTGATCAACATCTCCCATCCAAATTTCCGTGACCAGCTGACCGCTGACGCAAAAGCGCTCAACTATATATAGCCTATGGAAGAAAGACGAACAAAAATTGTTGCTACACTTGGCCCCGCCAGCAATGACGAGGCAGTCCTGGAAGAAATGATCCTAGCCGGGATGAACGTTGCCCGCCTGAACTTTTCTCACGGCACACACCAAGACCACGAGGTCACCTTCAACAAGATCCGAAGGATCAGCCAACGCCTGGGAAAACCGGTTGCCATCATGCAAGACCTCCAGGGAGTCAAAATCCGCACCGGTGACATCCAGCCGGTACAGCTGACTCCTGGCGATCAGATCATTTTGACGACAACCAGCCCATCGCCCTCCGGGCAAATTCCCGTGGACTATCACGATCTTCACACACATGTCCGCGCTGGCGGTACGATCCTGATCGATGACGGCAAGATGGAATTCCGGATCACCTCAGTGGAAGGAAAACAAATCGCCTGTGAGGTCATTATTGGCGGGCTGTTAAAACCTCACAAGGGCATAAACCTACCCGGTACCCGCCTGGACATCCCCGGCTTTACCGATAAAGACGCGCATGACCTGGCCTTTGGTCTCCGGCTGGGAGTAGATGCGGTAGCTGTTTCCTTTGTTTCAAAAGCAGAGGACATTGCCCGGGTTCGGCAAGCCATCAAAAAGTCAACCCCCCATGAAGATTCCCCGATCATCATTGCCAAAATGGAACGACCGGAAGCCGTAGAAAACCTGGACGAGATCATCCAGATCTCAGATGGCGTGATGGTAGCCCGCGGCGATTTGGGCGTGGAGATGAACCCGGAAGACGTTCCTATCGTTCAGAAGCAGATCATCGAGAAAGCCAACCAGAACCAAAAGATTGTCATCACTGCCACCCAGATGCTCGAATCGATGATCCACACCCCCCGTCCCACCCGGGCAGAAGCGACCGATGTGGCCAATGCCATTTTCGACGGCACCGATGCGGTCATGCTTTCCGGAGAAACCGCGGTCGGTGACTATCCGGTCAAAACCATTCAGATGATGAATGCGATCATCTGCCAATCGGAAGATCACCTCAAGCAATGGGGGCGCTGGCAGGGGACCCGCTCCGACCAATATTACGACGATGCCGTGGCGATGACAGGTGCCGCCCGCGAGTTGGCGCATGACCTGAATGTGGCTGCCGTGGTGGTCTTCACCCAATCTGGCCGGACGGCTCGTTTTATGTCCAAGGCCATGCCGCGTGTCCCGATCATCGGGTTCACGCCTAACGAAAGCACCTTGTACCGCATGGCATTTTACTGGGGTGTTCATGCAAATAAAATCCCGGTAGTCACGTCTATTGAAGAGATGCTCAGTTATGTCGATTCTGCCATGATTGCCGCTTCACCCATTAAAGATGGGCAGCAAGTTGTCGTCATCTCCGGGTTCCCGGTAGGCAGCAACCGTCTGCCTAACCTGGCACTCCTTCACACATTGGGACACAAACCGTAGGGCATCAACAAATCTAAGCTTTTACGCCAAAAGACATGCATATCTCCATAAACACAAAAACTGCCCTGTTTTTCACAGGGCAGTTCATTTCCTATAAAGCGCAGTTCAGCTAGAACATTTTCGCATTGATCTTTTTCAACGCCTCTGGAGTGGGCCGCAATTCTTCCTGCTTCATCCGGTTCAATGGACGGTCTGCTGGAAGGTCATAAAAATCAACCAGGGAATTGGCACTGGTATCCACAAAGATCAGCCCGGTAAGCAAAATATCATCCTTGTTTGCTTCCTGGACGGTCTTGATGGCATTGATCCGGTCGGTGGGATCGTAATCGAGATCCAGTTTTTGCAGCACGATCTTGGAACCATCGTGCATTGTCACTTCCCGGAATCCTCCCTCCGGAAATTCTTCTTCGATCATGATCTCCTGCATCTTGGGGACATAATTGAAGTCATGGATCATTTCCCGGTGTTCCCGGCCCCACGTATAGGAGTGATGCGATTCGTCCCGGTTGTTGAACGTCACACAGGGGCTGATGATATCCAGCACCGCAATCCCGTCATGGCTTAATGCCGCCTTGATCAATTCCTTGACCTGGGCTGCATCACCGGCAAAGGAACGTGCGACGAACGATGCCGAAGAAGCCAAAGCCTCCAGCACAATATCAACCGGCATGTAGAAATTCTCACCCTGGTTCTTCAAGCGCAAGCCCAGCTCAGCTGTGGCAGAAAACTGCCCTTTGGTAAGGCCATAGACCCCATTGTTGGCAACAATATAAACCATGGGCAAATTTCGGCGCATCACATGCTTGAACTGCCCCATGCCAATATTGGAGGTATCGCCATCACCGCTCATCGCGATCGCCCGCAGTCGATGATCCCCAAACAATCCGCCGGTCGCGATGGCAGGCATCCGTCCATGCAAGCTGTTAAACCCGAAGGAACGGCTCAGGAAATAGGTTGGGCTTTTGCTCGAGCAGCCAATCCCGCTGAATTTGACAATATTCTCCGGGATCAGGTCCAATTCATAGGCTGCCGCCATGATCTGGTTATTGATCGAATTATGTCCGCAACCGGCACACAACGTGGTCGGGGCGCCACGATAATCACTTTTGGTTAATCCTACGTTATTTTCGCCAGCCATTTTAGTTTCTCTCCTTTTCAAGGATCGCATTTGTCAGCCAGGTGGCTGTTAGCGGCAGCCCGTCATGTTTGGGTAAAGAGACCATCTTTCCGCACACGTTGGGATAATTAATATTCAAAATCTGGAAAAGCTGCCCATCCCGGTTGAGTTCAACAATATATACGGTTCGTTTCTCATTGATGAAATCATAAACCTCTCCATGCAGCGGCAGCGAGCGCAGGCGCAGAAAGTCGGTTTCGATGCCTTCCTTTTTCAGATAATCCCGCGCTTCCAGAACAGCCGGTTCGGTAGAGCCAAATGCAATAATGCCTATTTCTGCATTGCCGTCACCAGCTAGTTCGGGCCTGGGAGTAAATTCCTTCACGGTTTCAAACTTCTTTACCAGTCGGGCCATATTCACTTCCCAATCCACATTGTCCTCGGTATACGCAGCATATTCGTCGTGGCCGGTACCACGGGCGAAATATCCTGCGCCTGGAGCTTTGTTTCCTGGGAGAGTCCGGTAAGGAATGCCGTCTTCATCCACATCCAGGTAGCGCCCCCATTTCTCGCCAAATTTCTCCTGGAATTCTTCCACGTCTTTTTCCCACAGCACTTTGCCGCGGTCAAAATCCACATTCGGGTATTTGAATTCTTTTGACATCCAGTTATTCATTCCCAGGTCCAGGTCGGAAAGCACAAATACCGGGGTCTGCACCCGTTCAGCAATATCAAAAGATCGCCAGCCAAACTCAAAACATTCATCCGCCCGGGCAGGCAATAAAATGATGTGATTGGTATCGCCATGACCCAGGAAATTGACCATCGTCAGGTCACTTTGTGCAGTGCGGGTGGGCATCCCGGTGCTTGGGCCTACTCGCTGTACATCCCAGATCACCACCGGGATCTCAGAATAATACGCCAAACCGACAAATTCCGTCATCAGGCTGATACCAGGCCCGGAGGTGGAGGTCATTGCTCGCAAGCCCCCCCAACCAGCGCCTACAGCCATCCCGATCGCTGCCAGTTCGTCTTCGGATTGGACCACTACATAGTTCTTGCCATCAGGAGAAAGGCCATCGCGCAGCTCGGGTAAATATTCGGTCAGGTGTTCAGCGAGGGAGGATGCCGGAGTGATTGGATACCAGGAGCAGAACTGTACCCCGCCAAAGATGGAACCCAACGCACCGGCTGTATTGCCATCCGTCATGATATACCCATCTGTCAGGTTCAGCTCTTCCACATAGAAGGGATCCTGTTTCTCCAGGTTTTCTTCGGCCCACTTCGCCGCTTCCTGGATGATACCCATATTCAGGGCGATCGGTTTTTCCTTCCCGCCAAAGTGAAAATCCAGTGCCAGTTTGATCTTGTCCATATCGATGCCCAGCATCTGTGCCAACACGCCCACATATACCATATTGGCCACATAATCACGCAGCTGAGGGGAGGCATCGGAATCTTTGGCAATTTTCTTGGCCGGGATCGGGTACATGGCAATATCTTCGCGATCGGTTTCAAAGCGAAGATGGTCTGCATAATAGAATGCTCCGCCCGGTTCTACACTGGCCAGGTCCTGGTTGATGGTTGAAGGGTTCATCGCTACTACGATCTGGTTGGTCTCACTGCGGGCAAGATACCCATCCTTGCTGATCCGGATGGTGTACCACGTGGGCAGCCCCTGGATATTGGATGGAAACAGGTTTTTGCCTGACACCGGAATACCCATGCGGAACAACGCCCGCTGCAGCGTCAGGTTAGAGGTCTGGCTGCCCGAGCCATTGACCGTAGCGACGGTCATGGAAAAATCGTTTACGATTTTCTTCTCGGTATGGCCGTTTTGCTTTTCTTTTTCTTGAACAACAGACATCGATACTCCTTAATTTAATCCATTCTTGGTCTGAAGATTGAAGTGATGATTTGTCGCACTTTTGAGGGCAACAGCCCTCCCATCTTCCGGCGATCTATTCGCCGGCAATTCCCGACAGAAGGTCCATATGCTCCAAAAACAATTGGTACCCTTTGTCGCCATTCCCTTCGATAATGGCATTCACGATTAATCGGTGGTATTCCCACACGCGCTTTAGGTATTCCAGCCCGGTATACTGGCTGAATCCAATCTCTTCATAGGCATCCCAATAGGCTTCCAATATTCCCAGTACAAATACATTTTCCAGCTTACCAAAAATGGTCGTGTGGAGTTCACGGTGTTCCTGGTGCGGGAGCTGCGGCGGAGTGCTTTCCAGCTTGTTTACAGCGCGTTCCACCAGGTCTTGTAGCTCCTGGAAATCCTGGGGAGTGAGCTTACTGACTGCCTCGTGCCAATAGTTGGCTTCAACATGCCGGCGCAGGTCTGAAAAATCTTCAAAGTATTTTCTGTTCAAAGAGAGGGCATAACTTAGGCTTCGGCCAACCGCCGGAGTAAAAGAATAAGGCAGCAGCGCAATCCCCGTCCTCGGCTGCACATCCACAAATCCAAATTCCCTGGCAACGCTCAATTGCTCTCTCAGCTTGGCAATGCTCACTCCTTGCTGGCTGCTCAGGTCTTTAAGTGAGGGGATCTCACAAATTTCTTTGTCAGTTAATTTGGAATATTCAGAAAAATAGGTCAGCAGATCAAACTTGGCTCGGTTCATTAAACATCCGTTTCATTATATTAATCAGATGAATAAGATTAAATAGATTATACCAACATTTCTGGCGAACAGTCAACCATCTAAATTTCGGGAATCAAATTTTATCGCAGAACAGGAACCCAATTTTCATAGTTTCACGATACCAGCCCTTATATAGAAAAGGAGCGACCAAATTGGCCGCTCCCTGACTTTCTGTTGAGTTGAATGCGCTAATCCCCGGTAGGCACCCAGATATTCTTCACTTGGACTGCGTGATGAAGAAAATCATGTCCTTCCCCCTGGTGTGCATCGTACCAATCCCGTTCCAGGCCATAACCCACCCAGGTGCGCTTCATATTGACCGCCGACTCATACTCGACCCAATAGCTGCCCAAGGCATCGCCAAAATACCACATGGCGTCTACATCTTCGTGCTCGACCAGGGTCTTGGTCAGGTGGTCCCGGTCGCCGGTGACGATATTGACCACACCCCCCGGTACATCCGAGGTATCCAGCACCTGGTAGAAGTCTGTGGCCGAAAGGGGATACTTCTGGCTGGGGATCATCACCACAGTATTGCCGCGGGCAATTGCCGGCGCCATCAGCGAGACAAATCCCAGCAGCGGCGCTTCATCCGGGCAGGCAATCCCAACCACACCCACCGGTTCATTCACCCCCACGGTGATCCCGCGCAGGGTCGTTTCCTGCACGCTGCCGCCATATTTATCCGACCAGGCGGCATAAGTAAACAACCGGGAAACCGAGGCTGAGACTTCCCTGCGGGTATCTTTAATCGGCTGCCCGGTCATCTCCGCCAGCCGCCTGGAAAATTCCTCGCTGCGGGCGGAAAGGTTTTCCGCAATGAAATACAGGATCTGCGAGCGGTTGTACGCATGGCGCATCGCCCACCCCGGTTTGGCTGTATGAGCCGCATGGGCGGCCTCCACCGCATCGCGGATATCCTTGCGGTTCCCATCCCCAACCTGCCCCACCAGCTTCCCATCCGGGGAAACCACCGCCCGGGTATAGTTGCCATCCGGGCGCACCTGCTTCCCGCCAATATACATCTTCGGAGTGCGGTCCACCTGGTTCGGGTCTCGATTGCCGTTTCCATTTGGCATCACCGGGTGCGCAGGGACATATTTGCCCCAACCTTTCAGCGCATCTACAGATTCAGGCAGTTCTCCATCCGGGCGCGGGCGGGCTTGCCAGGCCGGGCGCAGATATTCGAACAGACCTTCTCTGCCGCCCTCACGGCCAAAACCGCTTTCTCGGTAACCGCCAAACCCGGAGGCCGCATCGAACAGGTTTGTGCTGTTCACCCACACAGACCCGGCTTTCACTTTACTCGCAACATCCAGCGCCAGGTTGATATTATCGCTCCACACGCTGGCTGCCAGCCCATAACGGGTATTATTCGCCAAAGCAATCGCTTCCTCCGGGCTGCGGAAGGTCAGCGAGACCAGCACCGGCCCAAAGATCTCTTCCTGCACGGTCTCAGCGGCCGGTTCCAGGTTGGTGATCAATGTCGGGCGGTAGAACAGCCCCTTTTCCGGCAGATCGATATCCGGCTGGAAGAGGTTCCCGCCTTCTTTCAACCCCATTTTCACCCAGCTGTCTACCGTATCCCATTGGGACTGGTCCACGATCGCGCCCATGTCAATACACTTATCCAGCGGATCGCCAACCCGCAGCGTTTCCATGCGCCGCTTCAGCCTGGTGATGAATTTGTCTGCGATATTCTCCTGCACCAGCAAACGCGAGCCTGCACAGCACACCTGTCCCTGGTTGAACCAGATGGCATCGATCACACCTTCCACCGCGCTGTCCAGGTCGGCATCGTCAAACACAATAAAGGGCGATTTGCCGCCTAATTCCAGCGAGATTTTCTTGCCTGTGCCGGCAGTCTGCCGCCGCAGGATGCGCCCCACGTCCGTAGACCCGGTAAAAGCGATCTTATCCACATCCGGGTGGGTGACGATCATCGAACCGGCTTTACTGCTGCCGGTGATCACATTCACCACCCCTGGAGGCAGCCCCGATTCGGCCACCACTTCAGCGAAAAGCAGCGCGCTCAACCGGGTATAGGAGGCCGGTTTCAGCACCACGGTATTGCCCATCGCAATCGCCGGGGCGATCTTCCAGGCCAGCATCAGCAGCGGGAAGTTCCACGGGATGATCTGCCCGATGACACCCACAGCCTGGTAATCGCTCAGTTCGCTGTCCATCAGCTGCGCCCATCCGGCATGGTAATAGAAATGCCGCGCCAGCAGGGGGACGTCAATATCGCGCGATTCGCGGATCGGCTTGCCGTTGTCCATCGATTCCAATACAGCCAGCAAACGGCTGTGCTTCTGAATATTGCGGGCCAGTGCATACAAAAACCGCGCCCGTTCCACGCCGGGTGTCTTGCTCCAGGTTTTCTGCGCTTTCCTTGCGGCCGCCACTGCCTGGTCGACAATTGCCTGGTCAGCCTGGGCAGTTTCCGCCAACACCTCGCCAGTTGCCGGGTTGTAGCTGGGATAAAAATCCGCACCTTCTGCATGCACCCATTGGTTGTTAATGAACTGTCCAAACTTGCGGTTATGCGCCTCCAGCCAGGCATTTACCGCCTCAGGCGATTCAGGTGCCGGTCCATATTCCATGGTCTCAAATATCTCTTTCACACTCATCGGTATTCACGCTCCCTTAGCCCATCGGCATGTGGTGCCGGGCGGCATAATGGCCGGTAATGTAATGGTAAAGCTGGCGTTCCACGTCGGTCAGCAGGCTGCTGGCCCCAATCCGGAACAGGTCGTTCGCCAGCCATTCCTCCCCAAGCTCATCCTTCATCATCGCCTGCCAGGCCAATACCTGCTTGGCCTTGCTGATCCCGCCTGCCGGCTTGAAACCAACCTTATAACCGGTGCGTTCATAGTATTCCCGGATGGCCCGCACCATCACCAGGCCAAATTCCAGCGTGGCATTCACCGATTCTTTCCCCGTGGAGGTCTTAATGAAATCGGACCCCGCCATCATCGCCACCAGGCTGGCCTGGTACACCTGCTTCAGGGTCGCCAGGTCGCCGGTCGCCAGGATCGTCTTCATGTGTGCCGTTTCTCCGCAGGTCTCACGAAAAGCTTTTACCTCATCATACAGACCCTGCCAGTTCCCGGTGAGCACATAGTTGCGCGGGATGACGATATCAATCTCTTTCGCGCCAGCCTCGATCGCCTGCTCGATCTCCCCGTTGCGCTGCGGGAACGGGGTTTGCCCGGCCGGAAAGCCTGTGGCCACCGAAGCAACCGGGATATCCGTCCCCTGCAGGGCTTCCACTGCATCTTTCACCCGATTAGGGTAGACACATACCGCTCCCACAGTGATCGGCTGCCCATCCAGGTCCAGGCGGGCCAGCATATCCGGGCGCAGCGGCTGGCGGGCTTTGGCGCATAAGCGGCGCACCCGTCCCGGGGTATCATCACCTGCCAGGGTCGTCAGGTCGATATTGGTGATCGAGCGCAGCAGCCAGGCGGCCTGCCATTCTTTTTTCACCGAGCGGCGCGCCGGCAGTGTCGCCGTGCGCCGTTCCACCGCGCTGCGGTTCACCCGGGCGTCAAAGACCCAATCCAGGTCCAAGTCAGTACCCGGATTACGTTTGTGTTTTGCATTCATGGATTTGATCCTTCATATTTGAAAAGATACGCTGATTTTGTTCGTTGATTCACTTCAAATATACCATAAGCGACCCTAACCGGATTCACAATTCCGCAGGAAACTTGCCCATGGAAAAGACACACCGGCCGCTTCATCGGGTATAATCACCCCCATGTTCAAGGATATTGACGACCTGAAAGATAACCGCCCCAGCTCCGGAACCCACTACACGATCAACTTACCCGTGTATGAAGGCCCACTGGACCTCCTGCTCCAGTTGATCGAGCGCGCCGAATTGGATATCACCCGCGTGGCACTGGTGGAGGTCACCGGCCCCTTCCTTGAATACGTGCACCAGCTGAAATATGAAAAAGCCGACGAAGTATCCAACTTCCTGGTGGTCGCCGCCCGCCTGATGCAGATCAAATCCGAAGCGCTCCTCCCCCGCCCCCCGGACCGGGAAGCCGGCGAAGAAGACCCCAGCACAGAACTGATCAACCAGCTTCTCACCTATAAAAAATTCAAACAGATCGCCAGCTTCCTTCGCGAGCGGGATGAAAAGGGCCTGCGCACCTATCTGCGCCTTGCACCGCCGCCCAAATTAGAAGGCAAGCTGGAAGAAGACCAGTTCTCCCTCCAGGACCTGATCGCCGCCGCAAAACATGCCCTCCAAATCCTGGAGGAGAAGCAATCCGTGGATACGGTGGTGCGTGCCCCCAAGATCACCATTCAGGACAAGATCTCTCAAATCCATAAGCAGCTTGCCAATGGCAAATCAGCCTCATTTCAAAGCCTGCTTGGTGAATCCTACACCCGCGTGGAAGTGGTCATCACCTTTTTGGCGGTGCTGGAATTGGTACGCC
>QKGK01000011.1 GCA_003250455.1 Chloroflexota bacterium
CGCTCAACGGTACGTCAAAATAGGCCGCCCAGGCCATGATTCGCCGCTTGAGAGCCGGGCGAATTTGATAAGGTGGTTCTGGCTCAGGTTCTGGTTCAGGTTCCGGCGTTTCTCCACCATCCCCAAATGAATCCACCGGAAGCGCATGGATACAGTAGATTCCGGAAAAATTGCGGTTGCCATCTTTGCTGGCGGTGCTCCAGGCAGTCATAAATTCTTCAATCGTCCAGGCGATCCGCTCACCCTCATAGCGGCGGGGGTCTTTCCACAGCGGGTCGTTGACGTAGATGTGGGTATCGTCAAATCCCACCACTACCACAAAATGCGGGCCGGTGAATTTACTCTGCGTTCTTCCCAATGAGGACCAGGCGCCATAATGCACCAAAACTATTGGTGCTGTTCCGGCCTCAACCGCATTTTTCAAATCGTTCAGCGACCAGGGATAAAAATATTTGAAGGTAATTTGATAAGTTTGAGCTGCCCGGATCATCTGGCTTACGCTGACATAGCCGTTCGCATCTGCACCAGACCGGCGAAAAACCGTATTGGTGGTGGCATCTTTTCCCAGGGCATTCAGGATCATGGCAACACATGCCGGGCCACAGTCATTCCGGTATTGGTTGGCATCATCATCAAACTGAGATTTATATGGTAATGTATCAATCAAATAGCCCATAAACACTCCAGGAAAACCTGTAAAAAGTTTGGTCGAGTTCTGTTCTCCTTTAGTGTTGCAAGTTTTATGCTTGAAATTGTGCGAAAACCCTTATCTTTAGCAGCAACTCTCCTTCATTCATCTACCAACAATAAAAAAATCCCGATCGGAAGTTTCCGACCGGGATTATTCAGCCAAATTTTGAATCTTATTTGAGAGTTTCCATGAAATCCATATTATCGTCGGTTTTCGCCATCTGATTGAGGATCGCTTCAGTAGCCTGCACCATGCTCATCCCAGCACCTTGCGGCGGATCGGTGACCATCTGTCCATACATGCGGCGCATCAGCCAGACACGCTGGGTCAGGTCGGGGCCAAGCAGCAGTTCTTCCCGGCGGGTAGAAGAACGATCAATATCAATGGCGGGAAATACCCGGCGTTCCTGCAAAGTACGGGAGAGATGCAGTTCCATGTTCCCCGTACCTTTGAATTCCTCATACACCACGTCATCCATACGGGAGCCGGTATCGACCAAACAGGTAGCGATGATCGTCAGCGACCCGCCCTCTTCAATATTACGGGCAGCCCCAAAGAAGCGTTTGGGCGGGTACAAGGCAGAGGGGTCAATACCACCCGAAAGGGTTCGTCCGGATGGCTGCACCACCAGGTTATAGGCCCGTGCCAGGCGGGTGATCGAATCCATCAAAACCACCACATCACGGCCAATTTCTGTCAGTCGTTTGGCGCGTTCCAGCACGATCTCTGCGGCCCGTACGTGCGCGGTGACCGGTTCATCAAAGGTGGAAGAGATCACCTCTGCATCCACCGAACGGTCCATATCCGTCACCTCTTCCGGGCGCTCACCGATCAAGGCGATCATCAAATGCACATCATCGCATTTGGTCGAAATGGAGTTGGCAATCGCCTTGAGGATTGTGGTCTTACCAGACTTGGGAGGAGAAACGATCAACCCACGCTGTCCGCGTCCAATCGGGGCAACCAGGTTAATCATCCGGGTCGATAAGGTGGAGCGGTCTGTTTCAAGATCAAAGCGTTGGTTGGGGAAAATAGGGGTCAGGTCTTCAAATTTGGGTCGTCGTTTTGCTTCTCCGGGGTCAATTCCATTGACCGATTCCACTTTCAGCATCCCGAAGTGCCGTTCGGAATCTCTTGGCGGGCGCACCTTTCCGATCACCAGATCCCCGTTGCGCAGACCATATCGGCGGATCTGGGTTTGAGAAACATAAATGTCGTCTGGCCCGGCCTGATAATGGTTTGTTCTCAGGAACCCAATGCCTTCGTTCATTATTTCTAAAATACCGCCGCGTACTTCTTCACCGTCTTTCGCCGCCTCGAACTGGCAGATCTTCATGATCAATTCTTCTTTTTTCAGGCGGTTGACGCGTTGTATTTCCAAATCTTTTGCCTGCTGACGTAGTTTTACCAGCGGCATTTTTTCAAGTTCCAAAATGCTCATATTCTTCTCTCTTTGTTAATGATATTCTGTTGGAATTTTAACCATGGGCAAAGGTTTACCGTGATTCTCTTCCCCAAACGAAAGATACCGGATTATTATTTTGTTCTATCAGTTCATGGATATGGGGAACAAAGAAATTATAGCCTAAATCAAATCGGTTGGCAAGCCAGTTAGCGCTCGACTGAAAGGTATTTTTGGGCTAATGCAATCGTTGCAAGCGTTTTCGAATCCTGAATGATTCCTTTTTCGATCATGGTAAAAATTTCGGTAAGGGGATGTTTTTCCACCTGGATGATCTCTCCCTCATCCTGGGCCAAAGGCGCAGGAGAAAGCTTGGTCGCAAGAAAGGCATGCAGGAATTCGGTGGAATAACCTGGGGAAGCATAGAACCCGCCCAGGTAGGTCAACTCACCAGCGGCCATCCCAATTTCTTCCCGGATTTCCCGGGCAGCAGTGACCTCAGGCGCTTCGCCTTTTTCCAAGGTTCCGGCTGGAAGCTCTAAAAACATTTCTCTAATCGTAGGCCGGTACTGCCGGACAAACCATACCATCCCATCATCATCCAGCGGTAGGAGGGTGATCGCTCCCGGGTGGTGGATGATCTCGAACGAAACTTCCCTACCGTCGGGGTATTGTACCCGCTCCGTCCAAAGGTCCAATGCCCTGCCCTTAAAGATGTTTTTCTTATCCAGGATCTTAAATTCCACGTTTCGTTCCTTTTTTCTTCCGTAACCGCTTAAAATAAATCTCTTATTTCACGAAAAAGATGCGAAGGCTATCTATCAACAGCCTTCGCATCCTCAAGATCAGAAGTAAATGGAGTTTATGGAATATTAAGGCTGGTGCCAGACGTCAGTTTGTCGGTCAGTTCCATACCATTCTGGGCAGCAATCTGTTCCGGCCAGACATCTCCAAAGTCACAGGCAATCGAGTAGAACGTATCGCCCGCTGCTACTGTATAAGTAGCTGGATGTTTCACCAATGCCCGTGCACCCTGGAACTTAGCCCCATCAGTGGGGATGGTCAGCTTCAAACCGGGAGCATATTGCCCTGAAATTGAGAGGCCATTGGCGTTCAGCAGCGTAACCGCATCGATATTGAACCGCCGGGCGAGACACCATGGGAATTCACCTTTATGCAAAGTGTAGGTTTCCGGCACCACCAGGTCGACTTCCACTATCGCCATGGTTGGCACAGGTGTAGGTTCAGGGGTATTTGTTGGCACTTCCGGGGTCGGCACGGATGCCTGGGCGGTTTGCGTCTGAGCCAAACTATCCGATGCAGATGGGCTGCCGCCCGTGCCATCGTCTGCCTCGGTGGCAGCCGGTGTCTGATTGGCAACCGCATCCAGAATCTCCTGAAGCTGGCTGTCATCCTGTGGGGTCACTTCTCCGGACGAAGCGGATTGGGTACAAGCCGAGATGATCAAACTTACGGCGACCAGTAAACTGAACAGAAAGATCGATTTTGCTTTCCTCATTTTTACACTCCATTCAACGTTTGAAACTAAAATTTAAACAGGCATATAAAACGGTCTGTCAAATTGATACTAGCATAAGCATGTTAGCGGCGCAAGCAAAACTAGGTCTCAATTTTCCTGACGTAATTGTTGCAAGAAATCGGCCAATTGCCAGGATTTTTCGACTAATTATCCCCTTTGATCCCACCAACGGTTCATCCAATCCGCCGGGAAATGGGATGGTCTTCCTGCAGTTCCAGTAGGTCCCACAAGTTTCCGTACAAATCTTCAAACACCGCAACCATCCCATAGTCGGCTTGTTTCGGCTCCCGTACAAATTTGATTCCCTTTTTTACCATTTCTTTATAGTCGCGCCAGAAATCATCGGTATTCAGAAATAAAAATACCCGTCCCCCGGTTTGATTCCCAATATACGGTTCCTGCTCTGGTTTGGAAGCTCTGGCGAGCAAAAGCGTAGTCCCGGTTGAACCAGGCGGGGAGACAACCACCCAGCGCTTGTCCTGTTCCGGCTGATAGGAATCCTCAACCAAAACAAAATTCAGTTTATTGAGATAAAAGTCCAGGGCTTCGTCATAATCCCGGACGACCAAAGCAACATGCACAATCGACTGTTTCATAGGTTTCCTCTCGCCTGAATACGGTTTCTTGACTAGCATATCACAATGAATCAAAAAACCGCCCTCATTTGAGAGCGCTTCCCTTTTTTGGTGAATTAGCTGCGGTTTAGTGCATCACCGGGCGGAATTTATACCCATATATCCGACTCAGTCCGCGTTTGGGCAGTAATGGTTATCGTTTAAAATTCAATTTTTGTTCATTCCAAAGTTGCTCAACACCTTGTTTATAGCTTGTAACTGTAAATCCGGGAAACTTTCGTTTGAATTTAGACGAATCAAACAAATTATTGTGTTCGAAGCGAGGCAACAATTCTTGTATTTCCTTTATTTGCTTCTGAAAAACGCTCCCAACTTTCAGGGTTAATTTATTTAGGACGGTATATGAAAATTGCTGACCATATACGCTTGATACTAATGCTATAAATTGTTTATACGTTAACCTGTTGTCATCACACGGCAAATGCCATGTTTGATTGTAGGCGTTTGCCGTGTTGCCAATTAGTGCCGTTGCTTTACTGGCATCTGTTGTCCAAATTAAAGTTCTAAAAGTGTCATCTTTTAGCAGTACCTTAGGACTTTTGCCTTGCTTTATGTTATCAAAAATCAATGAATTGGTAATGCTTTGAGTTTTTCCTGTCCCGTAAAATTCTGGAGCACGGCATATTACAGCTTCAATCTGTTTTGACTTCATTCCTTCCAGTACCATGGTGGCAATTAAGGCGCGTACTTTTCCCTTCTTCCCTACTGGCGCAAATTCAGTTTCTTCTGTCAAACTTTTATCGTTCTGGGGATTCATATAAGTGTTGTCAAAAAAAACCAATTTTGTCCCGTTCATCTTGCAAGCATTTATAACGTTCTGCATGATAACTGGAGACTGTTTGCTCCATGTTGCAGTATCAACAGGTAATCCAACCGTAAAATAAACAATCTCACTTCCTTGAACTGCCTGATTCGTTTTTTCTGCATTCAACAAATTTGCAGGGAAAAGCATGTCCGTATCATTAACTTTTTTCGGATTTCTGCTAACAAGTCTGATGTTGGATGTATATTTCTGTTTCAACTCTCTTGCCAGTTCTTCTGCAATTTGACCATTAGCACCAAGTATTGTTTGCATCGTTATATCATTCATCCTGTTTCTGCCTTTTAAGGGGATAATTCAAAAAAGGCAAGCACCTAATTCTTAATTATACGGTCTCCTAGTAGTCTGTAATTATGTCATTGAAACCAAAAAAGCGCCCTCGTTTGAGAGCGCTTTCCTTTTTTTGAAAATTTAGCTGCGGTTTAATGCATTACCGGGCGGAATTTATAGCCATAAACCAACATCCCGCGTTCATCGGTGGCAGAGCGCAGCAACCGGGTAACCATTTCCACGGGCATACCAATTTCCACCTGCTTGTTTTCCAGATCGGTTAGCTGGGCTGTGACCAATGGGCCCTCTTCCAGCTTGATCATCGCCACCGTATAGGGCGTGTTCTCTTCAAAGCCAGCGGGGGCATCATACACCGTGGTGTAGCTGTAAATCTCGCCTTTACCGCTGAAGGTATATAAGGTTTTGGCTTCCTCTCCACAGGAAGGACAAACATCCCGGGGAGGGAATACTTTGGCATTGCAATGCTCGCAGACCTCACCAACGAGGCCGTAACGTTGTTTTCGTAATCGCCAATGTCTTGGAATGTCCATACTATACTCCTTTATCGTCCACAATAGTGTACCGGACGTTGTCTATCAAAAACTATCAAGTTTCCAGAAATCCTTTTTTTTGCCTAACTGATCAAATCCAGCACATGCGTAGCCACCGTGGAAGCCGGCCCGCCCATTGACTGGATCAAAGCTGTGGTGGCATTTTGCACCTGGTTTGGCCCGGCAGCCCCGCGCAGCTGTAAAGCCGCCTCGACTGCCTGGTATAACCCCGTTGCACCGCCGGGGTTGCCGCGGGCTTTCAGCCCGCCGAATGTAGAGATCGGCAGTTTACCGGTCAGTGAGAGCTTCCCATTTTGGGCCAATTCCCAGCCTTTGCCGCGCTCTGCCATGCCAGCTGCTTCCAGTGAAAGCGCGCCGTAAACAGAAAAAGCGTCAAAGAGTTCAAATAAATCCATGTCGGAGGGCAATTTCCCTGCCATGGCACACGCCCGGTCTACCGACAGGCGTACGGCATCGAACGTCAATGGGTCTGGCCGGTCATGCAGGGCCAGGGTATCCGTGACAATGCTCGAGCCGCTGATCCGCACTAGGGGATGGACAAACTGTTTGGGCAGCAGTTCCGGCCGGGTAACCAATACTGCGGCGGCCCCATCGGCTGCGGGAGCTACATCAAACATATTGATCGGGTCGGCAACCATCCCGCCGCGCTGATACAGCTCAGGTTTGATCGCCTTCTGGAACATGGCGTTCCTGTTGGTGGCCCCATTGGCGTGTGCAATGACAGGAAAACCGCCAAAGGCAAAAGGCGGCGGGTCAAATTCATATTGATACCTGCGCATCAACAGTGAAGCGGCTGCCGTTGGTGTCAGACCCTGTTCGGCTTCATAATCGCTGTCTGTGGTGGTGGCTTCAGCGGCGGTTACATTGGTTACCGTCTGGTCGCTCATCTTTTCCACGCCCACTGCAGCGGCAGCGTCTACTGCCCCCGAAGCAACTGCCAGATAGGCCATGCGCAGTGCTGCCCCGCCAGAAGCGCCAGCCGCCTCTACCGAAAAGGCTTCAATCCCCTGCAGACCGGAAAAGTCCGCCACCAGGGTTGCCAAATGAGACTGGTGAGAAAGCGCAGGGGCCAACATATTTGCCAGGTACAACGCCTGGGGACGCAGCCCCCCCGCATCGTTCCGAGCGTTCTCGAGCGCATAGAACGCCATTTCCCGAAGGGAGATGTCCCACTGTTCCCCAACAGCGGTCTGACCAATACCAGCAATGACTACTTCGTGCATGTTTGTCCCTCTCCTTCTATTTCATTGTCAGCTTGCCGCGCATGCGCACATACTCGGCATAGTCAATTTCGGTTCGGCGGTCGATATACGCCATGGTCTTGATCGCCAGGTCCCGGCGTTTTTCGATTTGATCCGTAACCTGGATCACCATCGCATCCGAGCCTGCCCCAGAGCCATACGAAACCATCAGGATTCGGTCGCCAGGTTTGGCTTCGTCCAGAATGGCGGTCAGGCCAATGATCGCCGCCCCGGAATAGGTGTTCCCGATCATCGGGACCAGCAGCCCGGTCTTGATCTGGTCCGGAGTAAAGCCCAATGATTTGGCCACATTCTGCGGGAATTTGGCATTTGGCTGGTGAAAAACTGCATACGTGTAGTCTTCCGGTTTAGAATCCATCGCATCCATCATCGCTTCGGCAGCCGAGGATACATGCTTGAAATAGGCCGGTTCCCCGGTGAAGCGGTGACCATGCTCCGGATATTTTTGGTATGCCCGGCGGAAAAAGTCGGGTGTATCGGTCACGAAGGAGTAGGAAGCTTCAATCACAGCCACGGATTCTTCTGCTTTTCCCAAAATAAAGGCAGCGCCACCCGCTGCAGCCGTATATTCCAGCGGATCGCCTGGGCGCCCCTGGGCGGTGTCCATCCCGATTGCCAGGGCATAATCGGCCATCCCGGAACCAACCATCCCCATCGCCGCCACCATTGCTTCTGTGCCGGCTTTACAGGCAAATTCCCAGTCGGCAGCCTGGGTATTGGGTACAGCCCCAATCGCTTCGGCCACGATCGTGGAGGTTGGTTTGACTGCATAGGGATGTGATTCCGAGCCAACCCAGACTGCCCGTAAATGGTTGGCGTGGATCTGGGCTCGTTTCAGCGCGTTTCTGGCGGCTTCGATGGACATCGTGACCACATCTTCGTCAGGTCCGGGGACAGATTTTTCAACAACCGGCAAACCACCCTGACTGTCTGTCCAGATGCGGGCAACTTCCTTGGCCGGCAAACGATAGCGAGGCACATAGGCCCCATATCCCACGATGCCAACCGGTTGTTTTGGTTTTAGCAATTGGATTTTCTCCATTTGGTTACTTCCTTCGCGTTTTCATGGCAGTTTTTGCCACTTTCTCTGTATGCCAACCCTTCTAAAAATTTTTAGAAGGGTGACCCATTTCCTATTTATCTGACTCATAATATAGCCGGAGATTACTTGCAAAAGCTATCAAATGCACAGGTTTCCTGGATTTCTTATACTTCGTTGATGTTTTCGGGGGGTTCCGCTGCTGACATTCATTTCCCCTTAACCATCTTGGGATATAATCGGGTGAACTCATTTTTAGATCAAGATCAGGAAGTTTAGGATGACTCTGCTCACCTCCCGTCAAAACCCAAAGATCAAACAAATCCGGCTGCTTGGCAAACGTAAGTACCGTCAGGACCAGGGGATGTTCCTGGTGGAAGGGATCCGCCACGTTGGAGAAGCGGTGGAAGCCAACGCCGAGATCGAGTTCCTGTTGTATGCACCGGACTTGCTGGAAAGCGATTTTGCCTATTCAATCATCACCCAACTGGAGCTGACTAACACACCGGTATATTCCACTACACCAGAAATATTCACCTCGGTTGCCGGAAAAGAACACCCGCAGGGGATCCTGGCAGTTGTCAGGCATAAAGCCGTGCTGCTCAGCACCCGCAACAAGGATAACCTGCGCTGGGGTGCGGTGATCCATGCTCCCCAAGACCCAGGGAATTTAGGCACGATCCTGCGCACATTGGATTCTGCCGGCGGCGACGGGCTGATCGTGGTAGGAAATGGCACCGACATCACCCACCCCACTGCAGTACGCGCCAGCATGGGCACCATGTTTTGGCAGCCGGTCATTTCTGCGACGATAGATGAATTCATCGCCTGGCAAAACATACACCAATACCACCTTTACGGCTCATCCGCCCATGGGACTGCAGATTACAAAGCCATCTCTTACCAGGCTCCTGCCTTGCTGCTTTTAGGCAGCGAGAGAGAAGGCCTGGACGAACGCCTGCTTGCCATTTGCGATCAAGTCCTGCGCCTGCCCATGCACGGCCGGGCAACATCGCTAAATCTCTCCGTGGCGGCTGGCATCCTCATTTACGAAATGCAGCACCACTTGACAAAACGCGACTAATCTCATCTAATCCGGTTATAATAGTCTGAAACAACGGGAGAATGTGAGAGAAGAGATGAGTGAAGACAAAGAAGGAAAAGCAGCAAAAGAAGAAGCAAAGAAAGAAACCAAAAACGAAGGACCGCAATCATTCTGGACAACCTTACCCGGCATTATCACCGCCATCACTGGTTTGGTCGTGGCTATCACTGGACTGGTGACAGCCCTGGGTGAAAACGGCATCCTCAACCGGAATAGCGCTACCCCGACCCCCTTTGCCACACCCACAATGGTTGACGAGGATGTCATCCTTCCCACTCCAAAGGAAGCCACCCCCGAACCGACCGAAGCTGTCAGCACCGCCCCAACCTGTCAGAACTTTACCGAATACACCGGCAAAGCCAATCCCAACGCAATCCTTCTGGCCTATACCGATACCGAATTCTGGGTACGCTATGCTGAGATTGAAAAAGATGTGGAAAAAGAGTCCGGCGTGGAAATTTACATCTTCGACACCAGCGCCACTTCGGGAGATTGCCTGCGCCGCTGGGTCAAATATCTGGTGGAAGACCACTCGGCCAACTGGCCGTTGGGAACCAACAGCAAGGGCCGGACAGTAAATGAAGTCTGGCTGAGCGCCCCCACACCTCCCTTTGTGGGAGAGCTTTCCGGATGGAGCGCTTTGCCGGATAATTTGCTGGTGGCCACCGTCGACGACAATATGCTCCCTGATTTTGTCCAGGTATATCTCTGTGGGTCAGACGTTCCCCGAGAATTATTACCCAATGTGGCTTACTGGCATGCCGCCACCAGCGAAGAAGCGCTGAACGGCTACCTGGATCAGTACCAGTCCAACGGGTACGAATTACGTCTCACCGTCCCCTGCGGCGGAAATTAAACAATTTTCAGCTTACCAAAATGCCTTCGGAAGCTTCCGAAGGCATTTTTTATTGGGGAAATTCTCCACCTGACAGTTTACGGAAATTATTTTACTCGTGTCATTCCCGCAAGCTTTTGGCGGGAATCCACAACAAAGGTGCTAAGTATGGATTCCCGCCTGCGCGGGAATGACACGAAACCAGCTATGTGAAATTTCCAAAAGGGCTGCACTCCGGATTAGTAGCTTCTATTTACACGTTAAAAATACCAGACATTAATCCAGGAATAATTCTTAGCATCACATAAATGAAAATGTCAGGTGGCTAAGAGTAATTTAGGTTAACCCAACCATCCGCTCGCTTACATACCATAGACGTTTGGCGGATTCCTCGTCCTGGCTGTGGTGCGAAGGCTCCCTCAGCTGACTGCTGGAAAAATACCCTCCGCTGACATCTTCAACTTCAGGCGCGGAGGCCAAATACACAGATGTGGCCGCGCCGCGTTCCAATTCTTCATCCGAAGCATCCCCACCGCCCCCCTTCTCCATATAGTTTTTATACAAATTGGTATTGATCACCCCCGGATGGAGGCAGTTGGCCGTCACTCGTGTATTTTTCAAGCGTTTGGCAAGCTCCACCGTGAAGAGGATATTCGCCAGCTTGGTCATCGCATACACCCCGGTGGCATCATAGCCCCACTCAGACTGCAAGTTATTGAAATCGATCTGCCCCCACGAATGTACCATGGAGGATACCGTAATGATGCGGGCCGGTTCGCTGGTCTTCATTAGTGGAAGCAGTAAGTTGGTCAGCAGGAACGGCGCCAGGTGATTGACCGCCAGCTGCATTTCATAGCCGTCTTTGGACACCTTGCGTTTTGGCGGCACCACTGCAGCATTATTGATCAGCACATGCAAGGCCGGGTACCCGGAGAGGAATTCCTCCGCCAGCTTGCGCACTTCTGCCAGGGAAGAAAAATCTCCCAGCAGCAAATGCACATTGGGGTTCCCGCTTTTTTCGATTACTTTTGATCGTGCGGCTTCGCTGCGGGCAGCATTCCGCCCGGTCATCACCACGGTTGCGCCTTGCCCGGCAAGCAGCCAGGCCGTCGCCAGCCCAATCCCCGAGGTTGCCCCGGTAACCAGACATATCTTCCCCTCTATCCAGGAGGAATCTGCCATATTTCTCCTACCTCTCCTCTAAAAACCTATCGAGATCAGCCTATTTGCGACCTCGATTTCCCTGATTATACCGCTTGATTTCAAGGACTGATAAAATATACCCTAACAACCTCTATCTAAACAACAACCCATCTTCCCTTAGGAGGAAACCAAACCATGAACCAAGAACAATCACTCCCTACCTGGGATATGAGCAACGTTTATCCTGGCATGGGCTCCCCGGAGTTTACCGCTGCCAAGCAGGAACTGGAATCCCAGGTGGATGATCTGGACCAATACCTCAGTGACCATAGGATCGACCCCGACCTCCCGCCGGAACAGCACCCTGTTGATGCGCTTGCAGAGACCATTGCCGGCCTGCTGGAAAAAGTCGCTGACGCCCAGGATAACCGCGGCACCATCCGGTCGTATCTGCATTCTTTCATTTCCACCGATTCGTTCAACGAGCAAGCCAAAAAGGAGCTATCCCTGCTGGAACCGCTCTTCGTCCGGCTGGACCAGATCGAAACGGTCAAATTCGGTGGGTGGATTGGCAAGATCGGCGGGCAGGTGGAAGCCATCCTGTCAACGAAACCGATCCTTACCAGCCACGCCTTCTATTTGCAGGAAATGGTTGAACAGAGCAAATATATGATGTCTCCCGCCGAGGAAAATCTTGCTTCCGAACTGTTCCTCAGCGGGGCTACCGCCTGGAATAAGCTGCAGGGCAACGTCACTTCGCAGCTTTCCTGGCCGGTTGAGGGCGAGGATGGCGAGGTCAGATCCCTGCCGATGACCGCAATTATCAACCTGCGCGGTCACGAGAGCGAAGCCATGCGCCTCCGCGGCTACGAGGCGGAGATGGCTGCCTGGAAGACTGTGGAAACGCCCCTGGCCGCAGCCATGAACGGCGTGAAAGGTTCGCAAAGCACTATCTTCAAGCGGCGCGGGCGCACGGATGCGGTCCATAAATCGCTGGACCAGGGACGCATCGACCGCGAAACCCTGGATGCCATGCTGCAGGCCATGCGGGACTCCTTCCCCACCTTCCAAAGATATTTCAAAGCCAAAGCCAAACGGCTGGGCAAGGAAAGCCTCCCCTGGTGGGACCTGTTCGCCCCGATGGGGAAATCCAGCCGCACCTTCACCTACCCTGAGGCGCAGAAATTCGTGCTGGAGAACTTCGGCAAATTCTCCGAAGAGCTGGCCGACTTTGCCAATACCGCCTTTGTCAAAAACTGGATCGATGTGGGGCCGCGCAAGGGCAAACGCGCCGGGGCATTCTGCATGCGCGTGCCAGGGGTGAAGGAATCGCGCGTGATGCTCAACTTTGAGGGCAACCTGGATTGGGTCTTCACCCTGGCGCACGAACTGGGGCACGGCTTCCACAACCACTGCCTGTTCGAGGCCGACCGCAGCGCGCTGCAGACCCGTAACCCGATGACAGTGGCTGAGACCGCCTCGATCATGTGCGAAACCATCGTGACCAATGCGGCCATTAAAATGGCCGCCGATAAAGACGAAGAGCTGCTCATCCTGGAAACCGCCCTGATCGGTGACTCCCAGGTGGTGGTGGATATTTACTCACGCTACCTGTTCGAGACTGAGGTCTTCAACCGGCGGGCCAAAGCCGAACTCTCTGCTGATGAATTCAACGAGATCATGGAATGGGCACAGGGAGAAGCCTACGGGGACGGCCTGGACCCAAATTACCGCCACAAATATATGTGGACCTGGAAGCCGCACTATTATTACCCTGGCCTGGCTTTCTATAATTACCCGTATGCCTTCGGCCTGCTGTTTGGCACGGGGCTGTACGCCATCTATCAGGAACGCGGCGACGCTTTTATCCCCGAATATAAAGACCTGCTCGCCAGCACCGGCATGGGCTCCGCAGCCGAACTGGCCGGGCGCTTCGGCATCGACCTGCGCAGCCCCGATTTCTGGGCCAACAGCCTCAGCGTGATCGGAGAGCGCGTCGAACGCTATATTGCGCTGTAAATTGTCTTTTCTAACTGAGACAAAAAAAGTGCCCGAGATTATCGGGCACTTTTCCGTTCATTACTTGATCACTCTTCCCAGAGCTGTACGGTGAGTTGAATATGTCCCAGGTGCACGGCTGCGTGTTCCAGAGCATGCAGGATTGCCCAGCCTTTCGTTACCGACATCTGCCGTTTTTCCAGGTAGCGCATCTCCTGAAGGCTGTCAAAAGCGAACTCCTCAAAGGCGGTCTGGATATCCCCCAGGGTTTCGTCCAATCGGGAGACCAGATCATGCTCAGTTAGTCCCTCCGTTTCAAACTCCTTTTCCCTTTCCCGATCTGAAGGCTGGTTTCCGGCCACAATCACCGCCCAATATTTCTCTGCCTCGGTGAGGTGCGCTACCAACACATTGATCGAATTGGTGTTCCCGGCGGGAACCCAATCCAGGGCTTCCACGCTCAAGCCTTCAATGGATTTCTTGATGTCTTTGTGCAATTCACTGAAACGGTCGTAACAATCCGCAAAATACTGTTCCATCAAACTCTCCTAATCTAAATTGTCCAAAATCGAGGTTGCCTCAGGGGCGTGCAAAAACGATATAGTCAATATTACCGGGAGAATACCCCAGTTCCGTCAGGATCTGAGCGCATTCAGCGCGGTGCTGCATCCCATGGAAAGCCAGTTGGGTAAAGATATCCACATACCGGTTCTCAAATTCTACCCCATCCGAGCGCTGATATTGGAAAGATTCCACTAATTCTTTCTCCGAAAATTCCGCCAGATACGCCCGCATGCGCAGTTCCAGGTCGAACCATGTTTTATAAAGGGATTTAATCTCCGGGTACTGGTCGGGATCAAAAACTTTCCGGCGCTTTTCCGGCGAAAATACCTGCTTCTGCATCCGGTTCAGCCAGGTCCACTCGGCAAACATCACATGCGCCAGAATATCCCGGATGCTTTGGTGGCTATACGAATTCTCTTCCACAAATTGAGCTGGCGTGAGCTTCTCCGCATATTTGAGGATCAACCCATTCGCCCAGTAATTGTAGTCGATTAACTGTTCGATGTACGTTTTCATTTCATTGTCCTTCAGGATAAAAAGGGATTATACACGCGTTCGCGGCCTACGGTTGTCTCCGGGCCGTGCCCATTCATCAAGCGGGTCTCATCAGGCAAGGTCAACACCTGCTGGTGGATGCTTTCCAGCAGCAACTGATAGCTGCCGCGCGGCAGATCGGTGCGTCCGATGCTCCCCTGGAAGATCACATCCCCACAGAACAGCACCTTGGCTTGCTGGCAGTAGAACATCACGTGTCCGGGGGTGTGTCCTGGCGCAAGCCGGACTTCAAAACTGAATGCGCCTATCTGCAGCGTTTGCCCTGCTTCCAGCCACAAATCCGGCTCCGGACCTTTATCCACCCCCTCCATGCCGAACAACCGGGCCCCGCCGTCCGCCTCCCACAGCCATTTATCTTCAGGGTGCAGGGCAATCACCGGTTTGTGGCTCAACCCGGCTACCACCTCCCCCACGCCACCGATATGGTCAAAATGTGCATGGGTCAGCCAGATGGCTTCGATCTGCAAGCCCTGCCGCTCAGCTTCCGAGACAACCCTGGCACCCTCAGCCCCCGGATCAATCACTACCGCCTTCCCGCTGGAAGCGTCTGCTACCAGATAAGCATTGGTCATGATCATCCCTAAGGGCATTTGAACAATCTTTAATTCCATCCATACCTCTCAATTCCTGATAAAATCGTAAGGCTATTATACTTTGACCCACTCAAAAATCATGTTAAACTGAGAACATTCAGGAGATCTCAATGACAAAATACATTCCCGAACCATTCCGCATCAAAATGGTCGAACCGATTCGCCTAATTCCTCGCGATGAACGGGAAAAAGCTTTACAAGCGGCTGGCTATAATGTCTTTGGCCTGCGCTCGGACGATGTCTATATCGATTTTATGACCGATTCCGGTACTTCTGCTATGAGCCAGGAGCAGTGGGCCGCGCTCATGCAGGGAGATGAATCTTACGCAGGGGCGCGCTCCTTCTTCCGGCTGAAAGAAGTGATGGATGAGATATTTGGGTTCAAATATTTTGTGCCCACCCACCAGGGACGTGCTGCCGAAAACATCCTTTCCAACCTGCTGGTCAAGCCCGGTCAATGTGTGCCCTCCAACATGCACTTTGATACCACCGAAGGCAACATCCGCGCGCGCGGCGGACGCCCCACTAACCTGATCATTGACGAAGCCTACGACCCGGCCACCCGAGTTCCATTCAAAGGGAACATGGACATTGCCAAGCTGCGCGCTTTCATCCAGGATACCGGCCCGGAGAACATTCCCCTCGGGATGGTCACCATCA
>QKGK01000236.1 GCA_003250455.1 Chloroflexota bacterium
GCTCGTTCACCCAGCCGATCACGCAGATCGCCAATATCTCCAACATCCTGCAGCAGACCGCCGCGGCGGCCGAGCGGGTGTTCGAATTCCTTGAAGAAGAGGAAGAGATCAAAGAAACAGAATCCCCGGTACAGCTGGAATCAGTGACAGGGCGAGTGGAATTCGACCACGTGCGCTTCGGCTACAAAGACGATACCGTGGTGATCAAGGACTTCTCCGCAGACGTGACCCCCGGGCAGAAGATCGCCATTGTCGGCCCGACCGGCGCAGGCAAGACCACGATTGTCAAGCTGCTGATGCGCTTCTACGATGTGCAGGATGGCGAGATCCGCGTGGATGGCTACAGCATCCAGGACTTCACCCGCAACGACCTGCGCCGCAAGTTCGCCATGGTGCTGCAAGACACCTGGCTGTACAACGACACGGTCATGGAAAACATCCGCTATGGACGTGAAAATGCCACAGATGAAGAGGTGGTCGAAGCGGCCAAAGCAGCTTATGTGGACCACTTTATCCGCACCCAGCCGGAAGGCTACGAAC
The DNA here is from genome assembly GCA_003250455.1 of Chloroflexota bacterium. Lineage (GTDB taxonomy): Bacteria > Chloroflexota > Anaerolineae > Anaerolineales > UBA11579 > UBA11579. The sequence goes on from QKGK01000236.1 coordinate 541, forward strand.
TGGTGCTGAACGAAGAGAGCACCAACGTCTCCCAAGGGCAGAAGCAGCTGCTGACGATCGCCCGCGCCATCCTGGCCGACCCGGATATCCTCATCCTGGACGAGGCGACGAGCAGCGTGGATACCCGCACCGAGGTGCTGATCCAGAAGGCAATGGACAAGCTGATGCAGGGGCGCACGAGCTTTATCATTGCGCACCGGCTTTCCACCATCCGCAACGCCGACCTGATCCTGGTGATGGATGAAGGCGATATTGTGGAGAAGGGCACCCACGATGAACTGCTGGCGGCAAACGGCTTCTACGCCGACCTGTACAACAGCCAGTTCGAGCGGGTGGCGGTATAAGTAGACGTATCTTTGAAAGAACACGAGAAAGGGCGGCCAATTGGCCGCCCTGTTTTTTTAACCACAGACAGGCACGGATAAACACGGATGAGGGTGCATGGCAGGCAATCGCCAGGGTTCATCAGCGAACGTACAATTTCGATGGGGTGATGTTGGGTGATTGACCTGGTTGCTTGGTGCCTGGTCGACTAACTGACCAGCGGCTAATGACTACCAGAATAAAAAATTACATCTGTGAAAATCTGTGTTCATCTGTGGTTAAAATTTTTCTGAAATACACTATTGTGGTTGGATACCCTTATCCCTGGCATAATTGCTCATTTTGACTTATACGGCGGATCCCTCGCTGCAATTGCTTTGCAATTGTCATGCTTGGGATGACAGAAATGCTAAATTGTCTGACACCTGATTCCTGGTTACCAGTTCACTCGTTGCCTCGGTGCCTGATCCCTAATCCCGGTCGATCACGATGGTCACCGGGCCGTGGTTGTGGATCTCGACGAGCATCTCGGCCCCGAACTGTCCCATTTGGGTGGGCACGCCCTGAGCGCGCAGCAGTTCGGCAAAACGCGCCACCAGCGGCTCGGCGATCTCCGGCGGGGCAGCGTTGACAAACGAGGGACGGCGGCCTTTGCGCGTGTCGGCGTACAGGGTGAACTGTGAGACGACAATCGCCTCGCCGCCCACGTCCAGGCAGGATAAATTCGTCTTGCCATCCTCATCGGGGAAAATGCGCAGGTTGGCGATCTTTTCCGCCAGGTACTGCGCCTGGGCTTCGCCATCTTCCGGGCCGATGCCGGTCAGGATGATCAGACCGCTGCCGATCCCGGCAATTGTCTCCCCGTCCACGCTGACCTGTCCCTTGCTGACCCGCTGTATCACCACCCGCATGGATCAGTCTCCCTGGGCGGTTTGTTTTTTCTGGCGTTTTTCCACCTTGCGGCGGATGCGGTTCCACACGCCGGTCAGGCCCATGGCCTTTTTCATCATGTAGAGCGTCTTTTGGGTCTCTTCGCGGGCGATCTGCGTACCGTTGTAGATGATCTCTTCGATCAGGCCGGTTTCTTCATATTTGGCCCGGCGTTCGTGCATGGGGGCCAGCATGTTGTTGATCGCCACGGTGAGCTTTTCCTTGACTTCGACATCCCCCACCTTTCCTTCCCGGTAGCGGGCTTTGAGGTCTTCGACTTCTTCCCTGTTGGGGTTGAAGGCGTCGTGATAGATGAAGACCGGGTTGCCCTCCACGGTGCCGGGCACGTCTGCGCTGACCCGGTTGGGGTCGGTGTACATGCCACGCACTTTCTTTTTCACCTCAGACGGCGTATCGCTGATGAAGATCGAGTTGTTGAGGCTTTTGCTCATTTTGGCCTGCCCGTCGGTGCCTATCAGGGTGGGCACGTCCCCCACTATGCCATCCGGCACAGGTAAAGTCTCGCCATAGAGGAAGTTGAAGCGGCGGGCAATCTCGCGGGTGATCTCGACATGGGCGATATTGTCCTTGCCGACCGGGACCAGGTCGCCGCGCACGCACAGGATGTCGGCGGCTTGCAGCACCGGGTATCCCAGCAGGGCAAGCGACATTTCGATATCGGCGTCCCGCGCCATATCCTTCAGGCTGGGCAGCCGCTCCAGGCGGGCTACCGTGACCAGGCTCTGGAACAAGGTGTACATCTCGTGGATCTCCGGGATGCCCGACTGCATGTAAAAGACCACGTTATCCGGGTCCAGCCCGGCGGCAATCTGGTCCAGCACCATATCGTGGGCGTTCTCGTCGATCCTGGCGATGTCTTCCGGCTTGTTCTTGGTGGTGAGCATGTGCAGGTCGGCGATCAGGAAAAAGCTCTCGTATTCGTTCTGTAAGCGTACGCGGTTGGTGATCGAGCCAACCAGGTGGCCGAGGTGAAGCTTGCCGGTGGGCCGGTCTCCGGTGAGAAGTCGTTTCTTTTCGCTCATGGTTGTTTCCAATCTTTGGCAGGTATTATTTTCCTGCCAGGTAATCCCTGAATAATTCTTTCAGCTCGTTTGGTTCTGCGTGGCGGTGGGCCTCCAGCTTGGAGAACAGCAGGTTGCCGTCCACACTGAATTCAAATCTGCCGCCGTCGGAAGGCACGAGATCGAACCGTGCAATATGCTGTTCCAGGCTGGCGTCTCCCAGTATGGTGGACATCGAACCGATGGCCCTGGCGGTATAATGTCAGACCGCGCAGTACACCAGTTCCAGTGTGTGACTCATGACTTCCTCCTCAGGAAGGGTGTTTTTCTGTGTATTGGGAGAGTATATCATAGTTGGTCTAATGGTAAAAAAGCATTGGTGATCAGGCGCCCTGTGAACAGGGAGGAGGAAGGCCAAACCGCTCATGCCGTCCCCTGATTTCCCGGTGCCTGGTTACTATTTACCTCATCCGGCTGGCTTGGTGAAATGCCCTACCTCGTAAACCGCCCCGGACAGCCCGAACAGCCCCGTCAAACGGATCAGGTTGGTCTCGGCAAACAGCTCTTCGGCGGCCTGCGAAACGTCTGCGTGCGTGGAGAAGTGATGTTCGCGGATGTTGACCCCCAGCAGGCGGAACAGGAACACCATCAGGGGACGTTCCACCGGGACACCGTAGACCACCTGCCCGCCGGGCTTGAGCGTCCGCTTGATCTCGGCAAATGCCTGCGACAGCTCTTGCGGTTTGAGATGTTCGAGGATGCTGATCAGCAGTACCGTATCAAACCAGCCGTCCGGGTAGTCCAGCGCCAGCAGGTTGCCCTGCCGGAGGTCTGTCGGGATGCCATGTTGGGCAAAGGTGCTGCTGACCTGTTCCGGGTCTGCGTCCAGGTCGATGCCGTGGATCTCCTGGTAGTGCTCGTGCAGGTTGAGGAAGGTGACCCCCGAACCATACCCCACTTCCAGCACGCGCTCCCCGCCGCGGCATTCCCCCAGGCACAGTTCCACCCGCCGCCGGTAGTACTTCCCGAAGACCGGCCAATAGTAAAAGCTCAGTGGGTCGGACTCTTCCGGGGTGGGATAAGCGCTTTTGGGCAGGAGCTTCAGGCGGGGGATATTGCGGTTTTGAACCATGTCGGGATACCTCTTCAGTTGGGTTAGTGGAATTATAGCGTCATTTGGCGTTTAGGGAATGATCAATCCGGTTTTGGGTGTCTGTGAGGATTTCTAGGTACGGTGTTTTTAATGTGATTCCCCGTGAATAATAATTCATTCAAGTTCGGACAAAAAATCGGACATTCAACATTTTTGATGTTGCAGGTTTTAACATGTCATTCCGAGCGTGAACACCTTCGGTGTTAGCGAGGAATCCCCTGAAATGCCAACCCTGGCAGCCCCGTCCCAATCCCGGGCACTCCC
>QKGK01000579.1 GCA_003250455.1 Chloroflexota bacterium
TACCAACCCGAACCGGTCACCGGCAAGGGGCGGGAGCGCCGGGAGCAGATTGACGAACTGGGACACGAGATGATGCGCCATATTGCCGAGCTGATCCCGCCGGAAAAGCGCGGCCACTACTCCGACGACCCGGCGATCCGCGAGGCAGCCAAGGGGACCGAGATTTATCCCTGGGCGGATAAGGTGGAAGGCGAGGTTGAAGGGGAAGTTAGTTAACCGTTGTGGCAATAGTAAACCAAAAAGCTGGCTGGGTATTTCTCAGCCAGCTTTTTTATCTTCAGGAGTGGGCTCCGTGTCCGGGTAGGAGGATGTCTGAAAATTGGAGTGGATTCCCTCCAGAAGCATGAGGGAACGAGACTATATCGGCAATATTAACCTAATGACAAACACCTCTCAATGTAAGGATCAATCCTCCTCTGCTCGCTTGCCGATGAAAAATCCGCAGCGCTCAAACTGATCGATGAGGTTGGGTGGAAACAGGTCTTGCCCCCATTTGCGGCTGATATGCTCGGTCCAGCTATATGTCTGGTAGTCGAAGGTATCTGGCTTGCTTTTATCTCTGATGCGAATTTTGGCCTTTAGCTTGCTGTAATAATCCTGGGCCAGGTAACCCCCGTCCATCATCTGCATGGCTTCCTGGATTTGTGTTTCGCTGAAGGTGGGGTATTGATCTTCGAAAACGACAAAATCCAGCGGGTAGCGCGGGCGCGGCGGCGGGCTTTCAGCCGGGAAACCCATCGCCAGCCCAACCATCGGGAAGACCCGCGGTGGCAGACCATATTCTTCGATGATCTCGGCAGCCTTGTAGGGAACTGCGCCTAAAAAACAGCTTCCCATCCCGAGGCTTTCGGCGGCAATCACCATGTTTTCGGCCATCAGGGCGGCGTCCTGCATCCCCAGGAGGATGACAAGTAAATCTGTGGAGACCATCTCCCAGCCGCGCCGGGCCATGATCTGTTCCCATTTGTGGGCGTCTACACAGATGGTGAAATACAGCGGGGCGTGGAAGGGGTTGTTATCCCGATCCCGTTTGAGCAAGACACTCCCTAACTGTGAAGCAAATGGCGCTTGCTGCCCGGCACGCAGGATGGTTATGAGTTCTTCCTGGGTTGGTTCCCGATCGGTATAAGCGCGGATCGAGGTTCGATTTAGCATGTTTTCGATAGTGGGGTTGGGTTGCATGGTTCCTCCTCAGGATTTTCTGTGAATTGATTTTACAGTAATATTTGATGTGTGTGGGCATTAATTTGATCAACTGAACGCTATCTCATTATCCAATCAAAAAGCCCCCGGAATTTTTCCAGGGGCTTCTATTCATGATCAGGGGGACTTAGCGTCTGCCGCCGCGGTCACGTCCACCACTGCGGTTGCCACCACTGCGGTTGCCACCGCCGCTGCTCTTTTTGCCGCCAGAGTCGCGCTCCTGGGCTTCTTCGAGCGTCCAGCCTTCCAGTACGGCCTGGCGGGAAAGGCGGATGCGGCCTGCGCCTTCGTCGATCCCGGTCACCATCACGGTGATCTCGTCGCCGACTTCGCAGACATCTTCCACTTTGTTCACCCGTTGGGAGTCCAGCTGGGAGATGTGCACCATCCCGTCAGTGCCGGGGATGATCTCGACGAATGCGCCGAAATCGGTGGTGCGCACCACCTTGCCAGTGTAGATGCGTCCAAGCACAGCCGATTCGGTCAGCGCTTCAATGCGTTCTCGCGCCCGGCGTTCGCTGTCGCTGTCAGCCGTGGCGACGAACACGGTGCCATCGTCTTCGATATCGATCTTGGCGCCGGTCTCTTCCTGGATGGCCCGGATGGTCTCGCCGCCTTTACCGATGACTGCACCAATCTTGTCCACAGGGATCTGGATGGTGATGATGCGGGGTGTGTGCTCTTTCAGCTCTGGACGAGGGGCGGGCAGCACAGCCAGCATCTGGTTAAGGATGTGCTTGCGGCCTTCTTTTGCCTGTGCCAGCGCTTCAGACATCATCTGCGGGGTCAACCCGTCCACTTTGATGTCCATCTGCAATGCGGTGATGCCATTATCCGTGCCGGCAACTTTGAAGTCCATATCGCCGAGGTGATCTTCCAGACCCTGGATGTCGCTGAGGATGACGTATTTGTCGCCTTCGCTGACCATGCCCATCGCAATCCCGGAGACCGGGGCTTTGATCGGCACGCCGGCATCCATCAGGGAGAGCGTAGAACCACATACCGAGCCCATCGAGGTGGAGCCGTTGGAAGACAGGCATTCCGAGACGAGCCGCAGGGTATAGGGGAACTCTTTTTCCGAAGGGATCACTGGCACCAACGCTCGTTCGGCCAGTGCGCCATGCCCGATCTCACGGCGGGAGGAACCACGCAGCGGGCGGGTTTCCCCGGTGGAGAAGGGCGGGAAGTTGTAGTGGTGCATATAGCGTTTGGTTTCAGTGGGCGTCAGGTTATCAATGCTTTGGGCGTCACGCGGGGTGCCCAGGGTTGTAAAAGTAAGTACCTGGGTAAGGCCGCGGGTAAACAGGCCGGAGCCGTGGGCGCGCGGGCTGAGGTCTACATCGCACCAGATCGGGCGGATCTCGGTGGTGGAGCGGCCGTCGGGGCGTTGGCCCTGTTCCAGAATGCGAGTGCGGACGAATTTTTTGTTGGCTGATTCAAAGGCTTCGCGCAGATCTTTGTATTGGCTTTCGTCTTCGCCGGCCAGTTCTACCAGCATTTCCTTGCGAAGGGCGTTGATGGCGGCGTCCAGTTCTTGTTTCTTGGGGGCCTGCTCATAGATGGCGGTGAAGCGGTCTTTGGCCCAGTTGTAAACCTTCTCTTTGGTTTCTTCGGGAACAGAGAAGGAGGGGTATTCTTTTTTCGGTTTGCCGACTGCCGCAGCCATTGCCAGTTGGGCGTCGATCAGCGGCTGCATAACTTCGTGGGCGTAGGCAAGTGCCCGTCCCATGGTTTCTTCATCCACCTCGGATGCGCCGGCTTCTACCATCAGCAGGGCTTCTTTAGTACCCGCGACCCGCAGGTCCAGTTGAGATTCTTCAATCTGGGTATAGGTGGGGTTGACGATGAATTCGCCATCGATCAGGCCGATGCGCACAGCGCCCACCGGACCGCCCCAGGGTGCGTCAGAGATCATCACGGCTGCCGAAGCGGCGTTGATGGCGAGCACATCCAGTGGGGTTTCGGGGTCTGCCGACATGGCATACATGATGACCTGGACATCGTTGCGCATATCCTTGGGGAACAAGGGGCGCAGCGGCCGGTCTGTCAGGCGGGCAGTGAGGATGGCGTTTTCAGTGGGGCGGCCTTCCCGGCGGAAAAAGCTGCCGGGGATGGCTCCACCAGCGTACATGCGTTCTTCAAAGTCTACACTCAGGGGAAAGAAGTCGATCCCTTCGCGGGGTTCATCGCTCATCGTGGCCGAGGCGAAGATCATCGAACCGTTCAACCGTACGTTAACGGCGCCGCCTGCCTGCATGGCAAGCTGACCGGTCTCGAAGGTGACCTCCTGACCGGCAAATTGAGCTTTAAAAGTCTTAAGCTCAGGTTTCATATGTAAACCTCCTTAGGTTTACCCACCTTGTCAGGAGCTGGAGGCCAGCGACAACTTGCTTGTTTAGTTGTGGGGGGGTTATCTCTAGCATCCAAATCCCAACGGGTGGGGAGTGAAAATAAATTTTTAGTAAAAAGGTAGATGGTCTTCTGCGACCATCTACCCGGGTAAAGCATTATGTCAGCTATTTGCGGCGGATCTTCAGGCGGTCCGTAATGGCAAGATAGCTTTTGTGATCCTTCTTATACAGGTAGGCCAGCAGTTTCCTGCGGCGGCCAACCAGTTTGAGCAGCCCACGGCGAGAAGATTCGTCGTGTTTGTGGGTGCGCAGGTGATCGGTGAGCTGAACAATGCGAGTGGTCAGCAGTGCGATCTGCACCTCCGGGGAGCCGGTGTCGTTCTGGTCCCGCTGGTATTCCTGGATCAATTCAGTTTTTGTATCTTTTGATAACGGCATGACATCTGTCCTTTCAATATGGTTTCAGGTCTCCTGGCAGGCAGCAGTTATCAGGCCGCCCGCCGGTCGAGTCAACTGAGCAAGTACACCAAAACCTGTAAAACCCAACAAGAGCGCGTTTGTTAGAAGCGTATCAATAAAAATAGGCCCGGTAGTCGTAAATTCATGGAAACAGGAGCTCAAAGCCGTATTTCCGCCAAGACGATAGATTAAGCTTTATTGACGTTTACCTGGAC
>QKGK01000049.1 GCA_003250455.1 Chloroflexota bacterium
GGCTGGTGGCCCTTGGTATTGCTGGTGGCGCGATGATCCACTTTATGCTTATCTATCCGCGCACTGCGGCCTGGGTCCGGCGCTATCCGGTGCTCGCCTGGCTGGGGTATCTGGTCGGGATCGGGCTGGCTGCAATGAGCATTGCTGCACTGCGGCAGGGGGACAAACCCTTCCTGTTTGGGCAGAACTGGCAAAACCTGATCGTCTTTGGCCTGATCAGCCTGGCAGCCTTCTTTGTCATAATGGTGGTGCGCCGATTCATCAGCCCCTCCCCGATAGAAGTGGAGCAAACCCGGCTGGTGATGTACGGCAGCGGTGTAGCAGTCCTGCCGCTGGCGGTTTATTTCTTTGGCCGCGCGCTGCAGCTGAACTTCCTGCAGTTTCCTTTCTGGTTTGGCTTTATCCCGGCGGTGTTATTCCCGATTTCAATCGGCTATTCCATTTTGCGCTACCGGGTGGTGAATACCAACCTGATCATGAACCGGGTGCTGATGTATGCCTTGCTGACCGTATTCGCCGGGGCGGGGTATGCCTTCCTCATCAGCGGGCTGAGCGTGGTGTTCAGCGATATGATTCCGATGAACAACCCCTTCCTGATCGGGACGGTGGTCTTCGTGCTGGCGTTGGCAGTCAACCCGTTCCGCAACCGGGTGCAGACCCTCCTGGATGGGGTCTTCTTCCGCGGGGAGGTGGTCTATCAGCAGACGGTTGAGAACTTCGCCGATGCCCTGACCCAACAGGTGGAACTGACTGCGATTACCGGGCTGCTGCGGCAGACCATCCGCACCCACCTGGACCCCATCCGCCTGCATGTATATGTATACGATAACCAGGTAGATCGCTACGTGCCTACCCTGGGAGAAGATAGCCGCACGACCACAGACATCCGATTCCCGCAGAACAGCGGATTGGTGCACCGCCTTTCGTACCAGCGCACTACCTATTATCTGGATGCAAGCGAGCCACTCCCCAATGAATTGGAGCATGAACGCGCCCGATTGGCGCTGCTAGGCGCCCAGCTGTTCCTGGCGCTTCCCGGACAGGAGCGGCTCTCCGGCTGGCTGGCGTTGGGGCCACGGGCATCCGGGGAACGCTACACTGCCCAGGATATGGAATTTCTCTCCCGGGTAGCCAATCACGCTGCCAAAGCGATCGAGCGCGCCCAGGTGATGGTGGACAAAGACCGCCGGGTACACGAGATGAATGTGCTCACCCGGGTGGCGCAGGGGGTCAATATCACCGTGATGTTTGACGATATCCTGGAACTGCTTTACGCACAGAGCAGCCAGGTGATCCCATTTGATGTCTTCAATCTGACCCTGTATAACACGCCAACCAACACCCTCCGGCATGCCTTTTTGGTTGAAAAAGATGAGCGCCTTTCCGAAAAGGAGAACCAGGTGATTCCCCTGGGATATGGTCTGGCGCGCGAGGTGCTGCAGGGCCGCCGGGCGATCATTGCAGATGACTACCATCAGGAATGCCGCAACCGGCGTGTGATCCCGGTAGAGCAGGGCGTATATGCCTGGATGGGTGTGCCGCTGAATGCCGGGGCAGAAGTGATCGGCGTGGTCTCGGTGGGCAGCGAAAACCCAGCCATTTTGTACACCGAAGACCAGCACAATTTGCTGCAGGCAATTGCGGATCAGGCTGCCGGTGCGATCGTCAAATCCCGCCTGCTGGAAGAATCGGAAACACGTGCCCGCCAGCTTGCCACCCTCAACGATGTCACCCGCAGCCTGACCTCTACGCTGGACCTGGAAATGCTGCTCCACAATATTACCAACTCGGCGGTTGAAATCCTGAACTGTGAAGCCGGCAGCTTGCTGCTGGTGGATGAGAATACCAACGAACTAGTATTTGAAGTTGTCACCGGGCCGGTAGCCGAAAAGCTGTTGGGTGAACGCCAGGTGATCGGGATTGGGCTGACGGGCAAAGTGGCGGAGACCAAATCGCCGATGATCGTCAACAATGTTGGGGACAGCCCGGACTGGTATTCCGAGCAGGACGAGGAAACCGGTTTCAGCACCCGCGGGATGCTGGTGGTGCCGATGCACTACCAGGAAGAAGTCATCGGCGTGCTGGAAGTGATCAATAAAAAGAACGGGATGCCCTTTACGCTGGATGACCAGGAACTGCTGACCGCCTTCGCCGGGCAGGCAGCCGTGGCGGTGGAAAATGTACGCCTGTATATGCAGACCGACCAGGAACTGGCAAACAGGGTAGAAGAACTTTCGGTGATGCAGCGGCTGGACCGTGAACTGAATACTTCGCTGGATATTGGGAAAGCCATGGAGATCACCCTTTCCTGGGCGATGCGTCAGTCGCAATCGCAGGCCGGGCTGGTGGGGGTGCTGGAAGATGATGGACTGCGGGTGATGGCCTCAGAGGGCTTTGACTTGCAGTTGTCTGAATATATGGACGATGTTCTTCCGCTGACCATGATGGGACTGTCCGAAGTGGTGGATACCGGGCGGCTGTTCCACTCAGATCGCAGCGAAGCGTTGTTCTCATCATTATTGGAGGAGGCCAACAGCCAGCTGGTTGCCCCCATCCGCCGGGAAGCCAATGTCATCGGGGTGATCTTGCTGGAAAGCCAAAGCGACCTCCATTACGACGAAAACACCCAGGAATTCCTTAACCGCCTGTGCGATCATGCCAGTATTGCGATTTCCAACGCCCAGCTGTACGCTGAGGTGCAGCGGGCCAACCTGGCAAAAAGTGATTTTGTATCCCTGGTCTCCCATGAGCTGAAGACCCCGATGACCTCCATCCGTGGTTATGCAGATTTGCTGGCAGCCGGGTCGGTCGGGGAGATCAACGAGGCCCAGACCGATTTCCTGGCAACCATCCGCGCCAATATTACCCGCATGGCAACCCTGGTATCTGACCTGGCGGATATTTCCCGCATCGAAGCCGGTCGGCTGCGCCTGGAATTTTCACCCGTGGAGCTGCGGCAGGTGGTGGAAGAAGTCGTACGCAGCACCAGAGCCCTGGCAGACGAAAAAGCCCATGAAATTCTGGTGGATGTGCCGGGAGATATGCCCTCCGTTTGGGGAGACCGCAACCGCCTGGTGCAAATCCTCACCAATCTGACGAGCAATGCGATCAAATACACGCCCAATGAGGGGAAGATCGTCATCCAGGCCAGGCAAAGCGAAAATCAATGGGACCCGGAAGGATCGCCCGAAGTGGTGCTGCTGAAAGTGAAAGATAACGGCATCGGGATCAAGCTGGAAGACCAGGCCAAGATCTTCCAACAGTATTTCCGCACAGATGAAGGGAAAGAATTTGCTTCAGGTACTGGCCTGGGTCTGAACATCACCCGCTACCTGGTGGAGATGCAGGGTGGAAAGATCTGGTTTGAGAGCCAGATGGGATTGGGGACGACCTTCCAGTTCACCGTACCGGTTGCAGAAGAAGAGGAAGCCTAAACGATGTCCATGCAAGTTGCGGTAGGACACGCATTTTCGGTGGAAGGGCGCGAGGCAGTTGCCAGGGCGGTGTATAAGGCCCGCCTGGTATTGGGGAACGTGCGCATCCATTTTGCCGTGGTGATAGCTTCTTTTGAATACGATTTTGAATCCGTTTATAACGCAGCCCAAACCCAGATCGGGGATGTGCCCATGATCGGGTTCAGCACTTCGGGTGAATTTGATACCAAAGGCAACCACCGGCGTTCTGTGGTGGTGGCTTTGATCACAGATGATGATTTGGAAGTAAAGACAGATTGGGTGCCAGGTTTCTCGGAAAACAGTGTGCGAGTTACCAACAATCTGCTCAGGGACCTGGGGCTTACCAGCAAGGAGCAGGGCTTGTTGTTGATGGTGGCCGATGGGATCCATGGGAATTACGAAGCAATGGCCAATACCCTGCCTGTAGGACGTTACCAGTTGGCTGGGGGGCTTTCGGCCGGGGACATCCGCCTGGAACGCACCTACCAGATGGGGGGAGGGAAATTTGGCACCGGCGGGCTGGCGGGGGCATTCCTTTCCGGCAATCATGTCAGGATTGGGGTCGGTAATGGGCTTGGCTGGCTGCCGGTGGGGGCACAATTCCGGCTGACGGATGTGAACGGGTTATCGGTGCGTGGTTTGAACAACAAATCGGCCATTGAGGGGTATGCGGAAATGTTTGGCCGCCAGCCGAGGGATTGGGCCTTCCCACCGTTGAATACGCTTGTGCGTTTGTATCCGCTGGGGATCGACCAGGGGGGACAGTCTATGATGGTGCGCACACCTTTGCGCATCGATGCAGACGGCAGTCTGCGGATGCACACAGCCATCCCGCGGGATAGCATTGCCCAATTGCTGATTGGCAGCCGGGAGCAGTGTCTGGCGGCGGCTCGTCAGGCTGCCAGCGGCGCACTGGCAAAGCTGGATGGAGTTCAACCGAAACTGGCTTTGGTATTTGCAGATGTCTCCTGGCAGATGATGTTTCAGGGGTATGAAGGCGTAGAGATCGATGCCATCCGGGAGGTATTGGGAGAAGATGTACCCCTGGTGGGCGGATATACGTTTGGACAGTTCCGCCAGACGGAAGGCTCACCGCGGGCTGAATTCCTCAACCAGTATGTGCAGGTGGTGGTCATCGGCGAGGAGTGATCCGCGCGGGCCCAAGATTAACCTAAAACGCCCCCGGATAGGAGGCGTTTTGTGTTTCAAGAAGGCAATCAGTCCAGATAGTAGGTCATATTCTGCAGGTGAACCGCCGGGTCTATGTACTGCACACGCACATTTTGCGGCACGTTCAGGTTGACGGGGGCATAGTTCAGGATCGCTTCAATGCCAGCCTCAACCAGATCGTTGACCGTATCCTGAGCCACTTCAGCCGGAACGGTCAGCATCGCGACTTTGATCCCCGCTTTTTTGATGCTTTTCTTCATTTCCTGAATATCCATGACGCGGATATTGTTGAAGTCTGTGCCGATCTTTTCCGGGTCGTTGTCATAGATCTGGGTGACGCGGAAGCCACGCTGGTGGAATCCACCGTAGTTTGCCAGCGCATGGCCGACATCGCCTGCGCCGATTACAGCGACATCCCAGACCCGATTTACTTTAAGAATCTCCTGGATTTTCTTGGTAAGGAATTCAATGTCGTAACCTGTGCCTTGCTTACCAAATTCGCCGAATTGGGAGAGGTCTTTGCGGATTTGCGCTGCTGATATGCCCAGCCGTTCCCCCAATTCCTGGGAGGAGGTCACCTGCCGCCCCTGGCTGAGCATGCGGGTGAGGGCACGGAGGTAGACGGGAAGTCTACCAATCACAATATCTGGGATCAATTTTTGTGTCATTAGGTGTACTTAAACTCCGTGTGTGTGTTTTCTAAAGTTTATTCAATTTACCATAAAAAATCGTTTCGTGCAATCAAACACAATCAACGTACAAATATCGCACATAAATTTCCCTGTCTGGTAGATTGGTTTACAATTGGCTGGGGTTCCCGGCAAAATGAGGGTATCATTAAATCATACAGATTTAAAGTTCATTTGACAATGGATTGAGCATACGGAGCAAAGGAGAGCGCATGTTTGAAAATAAGAGGATCGCATTTATTGGTCCCGGATCGATGGCCCAGGCGATGATCGCCGGATTGATCCGCAACCAGGTCTCCCCGGCAGGGAATTTGTTGGCTTCTGGCCCGCGGCAAGAGCGCGTAGACGAGCTGCAGGAGCGGTATGGTATACAGCCGTATACCGACAATGCCGAAGCGGCGAGCAAAGCAGAGGTTGTGATGCTGACGGTAAAGCCGCAGAGGTTAGATAAAGTGCTGGAGGGGATTGCCGGTTCCGTCCAGCCGGACGCGCTGATCCTCTCCATTGTGGCCGGTGCGCCGATCAGCAAGATCTCCCGTGTGCTGGGAACCTCGGCTGTAGTGCGGGCAATGCCCAATACCCCGGCCAGGATCGGGCAGGGGATCACCGTGTGGACGACAGCGGAGGGTGTCTCGGAAGATCAGAAGGAACTGGCCCGCCAGATCCTGCTGGCGCTGGGCAAAGAGGTATATGTGGAAGAAGAGGAGTACCTGGACAAAGCCACAGCCCTTTCCGGTACCGGTCCGGCCTATGTGTACCTGTTCATGGAGGCGATGGTGGATGCCGGGGTGCACCTGGGCTTTTCCCGCCGCATCGCCGAGCAGCTGGTGGTCGAGACGGTGCGCGGCGCGGTCAATTATTATGACCTGAACGACGAACACCGCCATCTGGCCCGCCTGCGCAACCAGGTGACCTCACCGGGCGGCACATCGGCGGAAGCGCTCTATTATCTGGAAAAAGCCGGGTTCCGTACAGCGATCTCGCGGGCGGTTTGGGCTGCCTACGAGCGTTCTGCGGCCCTGGGCAAAGAAGACTAAATACCACTCCGGCATTCGAAAGGAACAACCTGATGACATCGCACTATGATTTTGACCAGAACCATCCCCGCCGCAACACCAACTGCGCCAAGTGGGACCTCGTTGAACCGGAAGTGCTCCCCCTGTGGGTGGCGGATATGGACTTTCTGCCCCCGCCGGAAGTGAACGAGGCATTGCAAGAAGCGGTCGAACACGGTATTTTTGGATACTCGTATTTTGGTACCCAGGTGCAGGAGGCGGTAGCCGGGTGGCTTGCCCGCCGACACGGCTGGCAGGTGCCCGCTGAATGGGTGGTGCTGGTCCCCGGCGTGGTGACCGGGTTCAACTTTGCTGCCTATGCGGTAGCCCAGCCGGGAGAGGGCGTGCTGGTGCAGACCCCGGCTTACGGCCCTTTCCAGCATGTGGCCGAGCATCTGGAGATGACCCAGCAGACCAGCCAGCTCCCGCAGGATGAAAACGGGCGCTATTATGTCGACCTGGAAGCCTTTGAAGCCGCCATCACCCCGGAAACACGCATCTTCATGCTGTGCAACCCGCAAAACCCCACCGGACGGGTGTTCACGCGTGAGGAGCTGCAGGGGATAGCCGAGATTTGCCTGCGGCATGATGTCTGGATCTGTTCGGACGAAATTCACAGCGACCTGGTCTACTCCGGGTATAAGCACATCCCGGTGGCTTCGCTCAGCGAGGAGATTGCCGCCAAAACGATCACGCTGGTGGCTCCCAGCAAGACCTTCAATATACCCGGGCTGCGCGGTTCGGCGGCCATCATCCCGGATGAGGACGTGCGCAAACGCTTTATCGAGGCACAGCACGGGCTGATGGGCGGGGTCAACTCGCTGGGGCAGGTGGCGATGCAGGCGGCTTACGAGCACGGCGAGCCCTGGCTGGAAGCCTTGCTGGACTACCTGGGAGCCAACCGCAATTACCTGGCCGAATTTGTGGAAACCCGCCTGCCGGGCGTGAAGATGGTTGCCCCGGAGGGGACTTACCTGGCCTGGCTGGACTGCCGGGCATTGAACCTGGAAACCAAAGAAGGCACTTCTTTCAACCCGTTCTTTGAGGAGCAGGCCAAAGTAGCGCTCAATGACGGCCTGTGGTTTGGCCCCGGCGGGGAGGGCTTTGTGCGCCTCAACTTCGGCTGCCCGCGCGCCACGCTGGTGGAGGCATTGGAGAGGATGGAGGAGGCGCTGGTTGGGGTAGTTAGCTAGTTTGATTGTTAGCTGGTTAGCTGGTTGAAAGCCAAAGACATTGATCGAGTCCGCCTCCGGGCGGACTTTGCATTTGTGAGGGAACCAACCGCAGGGCAATACTGTCAACTGTAAACTGTCAACTGTGAACAAAGAACTATTTAACCAGCTAACTGCTCAGTTATTCTGTGCTTTTCTGGACAAATACCCCTCTTTCAGGTATCATCTTACCGGTATGCTCACGGCTGTGTGCCCGGATATGTGACTCACAGGTCGGGCAGTCTATTAAAGAAGAGAATTGCTTCTTGATCCAAAATATACAGAATGATTTTGTCAGCGTTTTAGAACGCGGTAAAATAGTGCACAGCCCGGTAGCCCATCCTGGAAGACGCCAGGGTGTGCAATTGTTGGTTTAACAAATCCTTTTATCGGAGAGGCCAAATGTCTGATTTGATCAAAGATATTTCCGCAAGTTTTCAGAAACAAATTGAAGATTACACCCCCGAACTAACCCTGCGAGACATCGGTACCGTGTATGAATCCGGAGATGGCATCGCCCGTGCCCACGGCCTGGCAGATGTCCAATCCCAGGAACTTGTCCAGTTCGAGAACGGCGTGATGGGTATCGCCTTCAACCTGGAAGTGGATAACGTGGGTATCATCATCATGGGTGACTTTTCGGAAATTGAGGAAGGAATGACAGTGCGCTCGACCGGGCGCATTGCTTCTGTACCGGTAGGTCCGGCCATGGTCGGACGCGTGGTCAACGCCCTCGGCCAGCCCATGGATGGCAAAGGGGCGATCCCGTCCACCGGTTTCCGCCCCATCGACCGTATCGCTCCCGGCGTGGTCCAGCGTAAAGACGTGGACACCCCCGTCCAGACTGGCATCAAAGCCATCGACGCGCTCACGCCCATCGGCCGCGGCCAGCGCCAGCTGATCATCGGCGACCGCCAGACAGGCAAAACCGCCCTGGTGATTGACACGATCATCAACCAGAAAGATAAAGACCTGATCTGCATCTACGTGGCGATCGGTCAGAAGAAAGCTGCCGTAGCCCGCACAGTGGCTATTCTGGAAGAACATGGCGCCATGGACAATACGGTGATCGTCCTGGCCTCTGCGGACGACCCGGCAGCCTTGCAGTATATTGCGCCATATGCCGGCTGCGCCATTGGTGAAGATTTCATGGAAAATGGGTATGATGCCCTGATCATTTATGACGACCTTTCCAAACACGCCTGGGCTTACCGCCAGGTTTCGCTGCTGCTGCGCCGCCCGCCGGGACGTGAGGCTTACCCCGGTGACGTATTCTATCTGCATTCCCGCTTGCTGGAACGTGCTGCCCGCCTCTCCGACGATTTTGTGATCACCAGCAAGGATTTTGAAGGTGAACTCGCTACCCTGGAAGATGCCGTGGACGGCAAAGCCTTTCGCGGCCCCGTTGCAGGGCATTTGGCCAGCGAAGCGATCAAAGCAATGGATAACCCCGAAGCCTACAAAGCGGTCAAGCTGAAGGGCAGCGGCGGTTCGCTTACCGCTCTGCCGATCATCGAGACCCTCCTGGGCGACGTTTCTGCTTATATCCCGACCAACGTGATCTCGATCACCGATGGTCAGATCTACCTGGAAGGCGACCTGTTCTTCGCCGGGATCCGCCCGGCTGTGAACGCCGGCCTTTCGGTTTCCCGTGTAGGCGGCGACGCCCAGACCGGGGTGATGCGGCAGGTGGCTGGTGGTTTGCGCCTCGATATGGCCGCTTTCCGCGAGCTGGCCGCTTTTGCCCAGTTTGGCTCCAGCCTGGACAAAACTACCCAGGACCAGCTAAACCGTGGTCAGCGTCTCCAGGAGATCCTCAAGCAGCCCCAGTACCAGCCGGTTTCAGTGGCAAATGAAGTGTTGGCGATCTATGCCGGCACCAATGGTCACCTGGATGATGTGGAAATTGAACAGGTCAGCGAATGGGAAGCCGCCATGCTCCGATACATGGGGACTTCTCACCCGGATTTGGTGAAAATGGTTGCCGCCGGTAAAAAACTGACCGATGAGGAAAAAGCAAAACTGAACGCCGCCTTTGATGCTTTCAACGCAACCTGGGCATAGCACGGAATTGTTATGGCAAATGCACGCGAAGTAAAACAACGTATCCGCAGTGTCAAAAACATCGCACAGGTGACCCGCGCTTTGCAGGCCGTCAGTGCCAGCCGGGTGCGCAAGGCCATGGACGCGATGTACAACACGCGCCCGTATGCTAACAAAGCCTGGCAGGTGCTTACCCACATTGCCGGCCAACCCGGGCGCGAAGTGCTTCACCCGCTGCTGACCCACCGTGATGAAGTGAGAAGCGCTATTGTGGTGATGATCTCCAGCGACCGCGGCCTGGCAGGTCCGTACAACACCAACATCCTGCGGGCTACCCTCAACGCTTTCAACAACTTCCCGGTGCCGGTGCGCTATATTTCGGTTGGCCGCAAAGGCACCGAGCTCCTCCACCGGCGGGGGAAGGAGATCATCGCAGACTTCTCCGGGCTTCCGGCGGAGCCTACTTTCAATGATGTCTCACCGATTGGACGCATCTTAGTGGATGAGTTCCTTTCCGGCGGCACCGATGAGGCCTACCTGATGTACACCGACTTTGTCAATATGGTGCGTCAGGATCCGGTTAAAAAGAAACTGCTGCCCCTGGAATATGAGACCACGGAAGGATTGGTTGAGGCTGAATTTACCCAACATGATGGTCCGAAAGCGGCGTACATCTACGAACCGGGAGAGATGGAGATCTTGGATGAGATCATCCCCAGCTTTACCCGTCTGCAGGTGTATCAAGCGGTATTGGAATCGTTTGCCAGCGAGCACGCTGCTCGCATGGTGGCGATGAAGAATGCGACCGATAATGCAACCGAGCTGGCTGGATTGCTCCAGTTGGACTACAACAAGGCCCGGCAGCTCAGTATTACCAGTGATATTTTGGATATTGTCGGCGGTGCCGAAGCACTGGCGAAATCGAAATAATTATGGAGGCAACGAATATGGCACAAGCTACTGGCCGAATTGTACAAGTGACAGGTGGTGTTGTCGATGTGGATTTTGGAGACAATAAACTGCCTGAAATTTATGATGCATTAGAAATTCCCATTGAGGGTGAAGATTACCCGATCGTATTAGAGGTGCAGAACCACCTGGGCAATGGCTGGGTGCGCACAGTGTCGATGGCCTCCACCGATGGCCTGCGCCGCAGCATGCCGG
Source organism: Chloroflexota bacterium (assembly GCA_003250455.1). Classification (GTDB taxonomy): domain Bacteria; phylum Chloroflexota; class Anaerolineae; order Anaerolineales; family UBA11579; genus UBA11579. Next base: position 10,788 of record QKGK01000049.1, read on the forward strand.
TGATCAACACCGCCGCGCCGATCAAAGTGCCAGTGGGCGAAGAATCGCTGGGGCGGGTCTTCAACGTTATGGGGCGCCCTGTGGATGGCGGCCCGGTGGTTGAGACCGGTATCCGCTACCCGATCCACCGCCCTGCGCCCCCATTTGAAGACCAGGCCACCTCGGTAGAGGTCTTTGAGACCGGCATCAAGGTGATCGACCTGATCGCTCCCTTTACCAAAGGCGGTAAAACCGGCATCTTCGGTGGCGCTGGTGTGGGCAAAACAGTCATCATCCAGGAGCTGATCAACTCGATCGCTTCTGTCCACCAGGGAAACTCGGTGTTCGCCGGTGTAGGTGAACGTACCCGCGAAGGCACTCAGATGTTCCGCGAAATGATGGAGTCCGGTGTGATCAAAGATACCGCGCTGGTATACGGTCAGATGAATGAGCCGGCCGGTGTGCGCCTGCGTGTGGGCCTTTCCGCCCTCACCATGGCGGAATATTTCCGGGACCAGGGACGTGACGTGCTGCTGTTCATTGATAACATTTTCCGCTTCAGCATGAGCGGCTCCGAAGTCTCGGCGCTGCTTGGGCGTATGCCTTCCGCTGTGGGTTACCAGCCGACCCTCTCTACCGAGATGGGTCAGCTGCAGGAGCGCATCACCTCCACCCGTACCGGCTCGATCACTTCCATGCAGGCGGTTTACGTGCCCGCAGATGACTATTCCGACCCGGCCCCTGTGGCCACCTTTACCCACTTGGATGCGACCATCGCTCTGGAACGCTCGATCGCTGACAAAGGTATTTACCCATCGGTGGACCCGCTTGCTTCCACCTCCCGCATTTTGGACCCCAATATCGTCGGCGAGGAACATTATGCCACCGCCCGTGAGGTGCAGCAGGTGCTCCAGCGTTACAAAGACTTGCAGGACATTATCGCCATTCTCGGTATTGACGAATTGAGCGAAGATGATAAACTGATCGTCTCGCGTGCCCGTAAAGTGGAACGTTTCTTCTCCCAGCCGTTTGTGGTTGCCGAGCAGTTCACCGGTATGGCAGGCATTTATGTCTCGCTGAAAGAAACTGTACGCGGTTTCCGCGAGATCCTGGACGGCAAGCACGACGATGTGCCCGAACCGATGTTCATGTTTGCCGGTTCGATTGATGATGTGGTAGCGCGAGCCAACAGACAGTAAGTGGCTTTGCGATTGGAAAGGATATTATGACGATCCGATGTGAGATTGCCTCACAAGACCGCCTGGTATATGAAGGCGATGTAGATATAGTTGTCCTTCCGGGGGCAGACGGCGAGATGGGCATCCTGCCCCAACACGCGCCCCTGCTGACTACCTTAAACATGGGCGTGATCAAAGTGCGGAAAGGCAACCAGGAAGACATTTTTACGGTCACTGGCGGCCTGGCAGAAATCCAGCCTGATATTGTGACGGTCCTGGCCGATGCAGCCGAGAATATTGATGAAATTGATATTGCCCGGGCAGAGGCCGCCAAACAACGCGCACTGGAACTGCTGGAACAAGGCCCGCCTGCTGAGGATCTGGACCGCTACCTGGCAATCGAAGCCGCTTTGAGGCGTTCTAATCTGCGGTTGGAGGCTACCCGTAAGTATCGCTCCGGGCGCAGCCGAATACCGCAAAGGGAAGAACCCAGAGGAGATTGATTTAACGCATGGCGCTCTTCTCCAGAGACCTGGGCATTGACCTGGGCACCATTTTTACGCGCATCGCTGAAGGGGATCAGGTAATTCTGCGCGAGCCGACGGTGGTGGCTGTTCAATTGCAGCAGCAAAAAATCGTCGAGATCGGCCAGGAAGCCCAAAATATGTATGGCCGCGTTTCCGAAGAGATGGAAGTCTCCCGCCCGCTGCGGGACGGCGTGGTAGCTTATTTTGAGTATACTTACCTGTTCCTGCGCGAGCTGATCAAGCGCGTCACCCCGATGCGCGTGTTCAAACCCCAGGTGATTATTACCCATCCCTATGGCATTACCAGCGTGGAACGCCGGGCGGTGCACGAGGCCGCCCTGGAAGCTCTGGGGGCGCGTTCGAATGTGCTGCTGGTGCCGCAGCCTTTGGCGGGGGCTTTGGGCGTGGATCTGCCGGTGGGGATGCCTTCAGGGAATATGATCGTCAGCATGGGCGGCGGATGCACCCAGGCAGCGGTGATTGCCGTGCATGATATTGTCTCCGGGCAGACCCTGCGCGAAGGCGGCCTGACGCTGGATGAAGCGATTGCCACCTATGTACGCCGTAAATACGGCCTGATCATCGGCCAGCCAACTGCTGAGAATATCAAGAAGATGATCGGCGCAGCGGTGCCGCTGGATGAAGAGCTGCGCATGGAGCTCCAGGGGCAGGACCAGATCAGCGGGCTGCCCAAGCCGTTTACCCTGACCACCAGCGAGGTGGTGGATGCGCTCCAGGAGCCGCTGGACCGGGTTTTCGAGACTGTCCGGCAGGTGCTGGAGAAAACGCCCCCGGAACTGGCTTCAGACGTGATCGACCGCGGAATTGCACTGTGTGGCGGTGGTTCGCTGCTGCGCGGCGTGGATAAGCTGATGACCCAGAAGCTGGGCATCCCTACGTACCTGGTGGACGACCCGGAGGACGCCGTGGCACTTGGCGCGGTGCGCGCCCTGGAGATCTACCCGGTGCTGGAGCGCAACCTGCCCCGGTTCTAGATAACAGTTCAACTGAAGTTGAAAAGCGGTGGAATATCCACCGCTTTTTTTATGGGATAGCTGAAGAGAGTATGACTTCAACTTGTGTCCCTAGTTAGGAGCCAAACGACAAAATGACCCTCATTGAGGGTCATTTTGTATAGGAGAGGAGAAGGGTAACATGCGAAGAAAAACTTTTGCATGATGTCTGGAAAAATAATCGGATAATTGCTCAGTTAACCATTCAAAACCTATTTTGGGGCAGGCTGTCCGGCATTGGAGGAGGGAGCCGGACAACCTGCCTATCTAACCTCTCAGGAGAAATGAGATTTGATCAATCTGTACCTGCAGCCATCGGGACCATTGGCAGGTCTTTAAGAGCGGCTTCCACCTTCTCTTCTGGGTAAGCGTAATCCTGCAGGCCACCCGCCATGTAGGCTTCGTATGCAGCCAGATCGAAGTGCCCGTGACCGGAAAGATTGAAGACGATGACGCGTTCTTCGCCTTTTTCTTTGGCGTCCAGAGCTTCGTCGATAGCAGCCCGGATGGCGTGGGCGGTTTCCGGCGCAGGGATGATCCCTTCGGTGCGGGTGAAGAGCACGGCAGCCTCAAAGGTGGCTAACTGCGAAACCGCCACAGCTTCGATATGACCGGCATCGTACAGGGCGCATACGCTGGGGGCCATCCCGTGGTAGCGCAGCCCACCGGCATGGATGGGGGCGGGCACAAAGCCATGGCCGAGGGTGTACATTTTGGCGACCGGTGCCATTTTGGCACTGTCTCCGAAGTCGAAGGTGTAGACCCCCTTGGTAAGGGAGGGGGTTGCAGAGGGTTCCACGGCCAGCAGGCGGGTAGTCTTGCCATTGCGCAGGTTTTCCCGCAGGAAGGGGTAGGCGATCCCGGCAAAGTTGGAGCCGCCGCCGACACAGCCAATGACCACATCCGGGTATTCCCCGGCCATGTCCATCTGCATGAGCGCTTCTTCACCGATCACCGATTGGTGGGTAAGGACACTGTTGAGCACTGATCCGAGGCTGTATTTTTTCGCACCACCGGAAGTGGCTGCCACTTCCACGGCCTCGGAGATGGCAATCCCCAGGGAGCCGGGGTTGTCCGGGTTTTCATCCAGCAGCGCCCGGCCAAAGTTGGTGCGGTTGGTGGGGCTGGCATACACGTCTGCGCCGTAGGTCTGCATCAGCACCCGGCGGTAGGGCTTCTGCTGATAGGAAACCTTGACCATATAGACTTCCAGCGGCATATCGAAGATATTGCAGGCCATTGCCAGGGCAGAACCCCACTGGCCTGCGCCGGTCTCAGTGGTGAGGGCTTTGGTGCCGCTGATCTTGTTGTAATAGGCCTGGGCAATGGCTGTGTTGGGCTTGTGGCTGCCCGTGGGAGAAACGCCCTCATGTTTGAAATAGATGTGGGCGGGGGTGCCCAGGGCTTTTTCCAGCCGGCGAGCCCGGATCAGCGGGGTGGGGCGGTAAAGCTTATAGGCTTCCCGGACTTCTTCGGGAATGTCGATATAGCGGTCAGAGCTGACTTCCTGCATGATCAATTCCATGGGGAAAAGCACGGAGAGGAAGTCCGGAGTGACCGGTTCAAGAGTCTGTGGGTTGAGCATCGGGGTGGCAATTTCGGGAACTTCGGCGGTGATGTTGTACCACTGCTTGGGCAGGTCTGTTTCGTTGAGTAGGAATTTGGTCTGTTTACTGGTCATGATTTTACTCCTTGGGGCCTAGATGTAGCCCAGCGGTTTTTTGGATAAGATTTCGTGGGTTTCCTGGGCATCTGAGGTTGCGTCGGGGGCAAACAGACCCAGCTTTTCCTGCACAGCCATCAAGGAGATAGACTGTGCGTGCGAGACGCTTTCAGCCTGGTTGGCCTGGGGCTGTTTCGCTTTCGGGGATTTTTCCTGCTTTTTGTTCATTTTTCGACCTCCATAAATTTAGGTTGTATCGGTTGAGGGAGATCGCTGGGATTAAATTAATATGCGCTCGCCCTCACATCAATGTATGGGGACGAGCGCAAGATTTTTTCTTGTTGCCCGCGGTGCCACCCCAGTTAGGCTTGCCGGGATATTCTCATTGGTGGAATTAACCAAAAATCCCGCCGG